>JBLIBC010000120.1:0-8038 GCA_047632015.1 Glaciecola sp. | reverse complement strand
CCGTTAAGCTCATTCCCAATTGTACTTTGTTTGGTATCGGACTAATGTCTAGTGCTTGTTGATCAGTATTGCACACATAAAATTCAACTCCAGATATACCTTGACGGTACATGTGGTTTACAGCATTACTTCCGCCACCTCCTACACCAAATACTTTGATGATTGAGTTTTCTTCTTTTGGTAGGTCAAATTGCATCATATCTTATTGTTTAATTGTAATTCCCTTTTATTTATTCCTGCCCCTCTTTGCTTTTCGTCTTCAACAGGTTTATTCAGTATCGTCTTCAAATAAAGCTCTTCCTTGTCGTAACAACTCATCAAAAAACCCACCTTTTCCTCCGTCTGTAGGTCCCTTCACTTTATTATCATTTGTTGTTTTGCCTTTGTTAATCACTTGTAACCCTTTAATAACCAATCCAATACCAGTTGAAAAAATTGGACTTGTAATTTCCTTTGCATTCCTAGAAGCTAAATGTTCATTAGGGTAACCAATTCGAGTATCCATCCCCGAAATGTACTCTACCAATTGAGTAATGTGTTTTAAAAGCGCACCTCCACCAGTGATTACAATGCCTCCTATTAACTTTTTTTCAAAACCTGAATTCTTTATCTCGTACATCACATTCTCCACAATTTCTTCCATTCTTGCTTGAATGATACTAGCTAAGTTTTTAATGGATATCTCCTTCGGTTCTCTTCCACGTAAACCTGGAATCGATACAATTTCATTTTCCTGGTTCTCCGCCGACAACGCAGACCCAAACTTCACTTTTAACAATTCAGCTTGACTTTTAATTATAGTACACCCTTCCTTGATGTCCTCCGTCACAATGTTTCCACCGAAAGGAATCACAGCGGTATGTCTGATAATTTCATCGTGAAAAATTGTAACATCTGTTGTTCCACCACCTATATCTACAAGTACAACTCCAGCCTCCTTTTCCTCCTGACTCAGCACTGCTTCAGCCGAAGCTAAAGGTTCCAGTATTAGATCTGCAGTCTCCAAACCTGCTTTTTCAACACACTTAAATATGTTTTTTATTGGCGTAACTTGTCCTGAAATGATGTGGAAGTTCGCCTCTAACCTAATTCCAGCCATTCCAATTGGGTCAATAATCCCTTGTTCATTATCCACAATGTATTCCTGTGGAAGCACGTGTATAATTTCCTCACCTGGAATCATTACCAGTTTGTACATATCCTCAATCAAAGCATCAATGTCCGATTGACCAATCTCATCATTAATCGCATGCCTTACCCGAACACCTTTCTGCTGATAGCTCTTAATGTGCTGACCAGCAATTCCAACGTTCACCACCTTAATGTCAACTCCTGATTCTTCTTCGGCAAGTTTAACCGCTATTTTAATGGACGAAACTGTTTTTTCAATGTTTGAAACTACCCCTCGTGAAACACCAACAGAATCGGATTTACCCATTCCTAATATTTCAATTTTTCCAAACTCATCCATTTTCCCCACCATGCATACAATCTTGGTAGTTCCAATGTCAAGTCCAACTATAATTTCTCCTGACGCCATCTTACTTACAAACTATTTGATTCTCATATTTTAAATTAACTTCCTCATACTTATTCCAACCCACCTTATTGACTACTTGCTCATAATACATTTTCAATTTTTCCAACTTCACCTTTGATCCATTTTTTGGTCCACCTCTTGACCCACCTAAAGCACCAAATATTATTTTTTGATTTCCTACCAAACCAACTAATTCAGCATCTCCATTATTGTTAATGTATACTTGTACAATTTGTTTACTCCAAAACTCATCTTCATAAACAAACTTTGAAAAGTCAAACAAATGCGAAAAAAACAACTTTTTCCTGAGCGCTACCGAAGCCTTATTTTCCGCACTCACCAAGTACCTGTCCAACGAACCGCTAACTGTTAATACACGTGGTGTAAAAGAGCTCACCCAAGGCATTTTATCTCCTTGCTTATCGATGTAATACCCCTTTGACCCTTCAGGTTTCACACGCACAATTACCGTTTTCAACTCCACCTCCACTTTTAAATTCCCGTTCACTTCCAAAAAAGCTTCAGCGTTTTTAACAGGTGCTTCCTGCTCCACTAATTGCTCAATTTCCAGCAAATTAACTTGACTAAACGACTTTCCTCTGAAAGTATCTAACCTTGCTGTTACCAAAGCTTTAATGTCTTTTTCATTCAAAAAAGCATCACCTTCCAAAGCATTAATCGTTACTAAAAAATCACTTACTTCTTGTTTGTCCTGCTGCTCCATAGCAAAACCCAAACACACCAGTAGTCCAATAATTACAAGAACGCTTGCTACAATTTGCATGGTTTTTTTACCTTCCATATTCGCTTTATAACTCCTTAATATTCAAGCGATTCAATAAATTTTGCTTCATTGTTTCCACCTCCATTCCAATATCTCCCGCACCTATTGTTAAAACTACGTCACAATCCCTATTACTTATATAGTCATGCATTTCTTTTTTTGAACAAAGCATTTTTGAATTCTTTTTTATCTTGCTCAAAAGCAGGGCTGAATCAATGCCCTCAATTGGCACCTCTCTAGCGGGATAAATATCCAGCAAAACCACAGTATCAAGTAGTTCTAGCGCTTTAGCAAAGCCCTCTAAAAAGTCCTTGGTTCGCGAAAATAAATGCGGTTGAAACACCCCTGTCACTTTTTTTCCAGGATACATTTTTTTTACTGAAAGCAACAAGGAAGTTATTTCTTGAGGATGATGTGCGTAATCGTCAATGTATACACACTTTTTCGTTTTTATGTGAATATCAAACCTCCTTTCAACTCCAGAATAAGCACCTAGTGCTTCTTTTATTTTTTCTGGTGCAATGCCCATTTTTTGAATGATCGCAAAAGTCACCAAACCGTTTTCCATGTTGTGTAATCCCGGTAAACCCAAAATTACATTCTTTTGAATACCTCCATCCCAATTAAAATCAGCCGAAAAAACACTGCCTTCCACCTTTAAATTACTTACAAAATAATCAGCCGAAACATCTGTCAAACTGTATGTTTCAAAAGTATTTCCTAATACACCTTCCAACTTTTTTTCAATGATCGCACTTCCGTCCTTTTGTAAATTTTCATTCAAAAACTCCCTGAAAGTGCGTTGCATTTCCTCCTCGGTTCCGTAAATATCCAAATGATCCGCATCTGCTGCAGATACACTTATGATGTTTGGGGATAATTTTAGAAAGGACCTGTCGTATTCATCCGCTTCAATCACAGTTACTTTACTGTTCCTATCATGGTAATAATTGCTTCCTAAATTCTTCGAAACACCACCCAAAAATGCTGTCATTGGATAACCGCAATACTTTAAACAATGGGCAACCATGGAGGATATTGTCGTTTTTCCATGGGTCCCAGCCACAGCAATATTGTAATTGCTTTGGGTGATAATTCCCAAAATTTCCGAACGCTTAAACAAAGCATAACCTTCGTTTTTGAAAAAATTCAATTGGGGAGAATTATCAGGAATTGCTGGAGTGTAAACGATTAAAGAATCTTCCTTGTTTTGAAACGCCGCAGGAATGTTTTTCACCTCATCCTCAAAATTCAATTCAGCCCCTTCCGTAAGAAGTTTGTCTGTCAAGTGGGTTTGCGTTTTATCATAACCCGCTACATTTTTTCCTTGAGCTAAAAAATACCTCATGAGCGCACTCATACCAATACCTCCTCCACCTAAAAAATAAACGTTCTTTTTGCTTAGCACTGTATTTTAAATTTTCGAATATTACCAAGTACAAAAGGAACAAATTTTATAACGCGAAAAAATGATGCAGTAATGAACTTATCATCAAAACGATGTGGATATTGTAGTTTCTATTTTTAATATGAATAAAATCACACTGCAATCGACTTTGTGAAGGAGATGACGTGAGAGTGCAATATCATTACAGTCGCCTTTTAAAGTAAATATGATACAAATTCCCACGAAGTAACCGTTCTAGATTGCGCTACGCTAAATCAAGAACTACTGAGAAATCTCAAACTAAGCCTATTCGTAGATTCCTATATCTCCACACTTTTTGTAAAAATATTTAACGTATTCCTTGATACCGACATCATCTTCAACCCTGAATGTAGCCGTAAATTGAGTCAAAGATTCACCCCATCTAATAGGAACTGATGCGGTACTGGAATTAAACCGACTACTAAACAACAATGAAGTTTTCGTACTATTAAATTTCCACCTATCAAGTCTTGAATAGTTCTGTACAATTGATTTCTTATCATGAACATAATAAAGGGTAAGCGAATTGTTTTTATCGTTCAACCGCAACGTATCTGTCTCGTGTATCATCTCCCAAATGCATTCTTCCTTTTTATCCAACACCTCCCTCTTACACGGAAAGACTACCTTCTCCAATTCATTCCTAAATGCCCTCATCACCTTTGCGGCAATTTTCCTCTTTCCCTCTTTCACTTTGAGTTTTTCAAATTTCAAATCATCCATGACATCTTTTTTGAAGGACTTCGTGGAGTTTCTTCCCAGTAAAGACAATTCTTTTTTTAACCTCTTTTGTTTGACATAATTCAAAGACGCAACCAATTCATCACCTTCATTTAACCCTTGCTTTTTGAACAAGAAGCAAGAGTCTCCCTTGTACGCTATAATCACCAAATTGTATTTCAAAAATCCGTTTAGTTTTTCATAAAAACCTCCAGTTGTATCTTTCATTCTTTGAAAAGAATACAATTCATCCGACAATAAATAACAGTAAATTCTGTCGTATTCCTCTTTGTTTTCAACCGACACAAAAAATGGAGTATAGGTGATTTTCGCTGTTTTTCCCTTGTATTTTATGGTTGTCGATTGACGGTTTACAGTCGAATTTAAAGTAGGTACCATGACCTGATTATAGTACTCGTCCTTAACATATTTATCTATGTTTTTTTGCCCAAGCCCATGAATTTTGACCTTATACCTTAAGGGCTTCACACTAAGTTGCTTATTTACTTCTCGTAAATTTTTATTGAATTCATTTTCTAAATTTTTGTGCTTTCTTTGATATTCGTCACTATCTTTTTTAATTGAAGTCCTAGCAAATTTTGTCGCCGCTTTTTGCTGCTTTTCCCAATACTTCTTTTGTAATTTTTGAACCGCCTTTAAATGACGCTTTTGCTTTTTGATGTAGTACTTACTTAATCGTTTAAGAAGCTTGTCTTCAGCTTTTACCTTTCCGTCTTTCCTATTTTTAAACTCAGTAAACTTTTGTTTTAAGTGGATGGGAGCGATTAAAGCTACCATAGAATCTACCACCCATAATTCCTTATCCAAATTGTTCACGTACAATTCAAAAACTTCGTGATTACAGGAAGAAAAAATCACTTGCATCCGTTCCTCAAACTTCTTAGTTGCCAAGTTTGTATTGTTAAATTTCTTATCCCAAATGGCTTGAATTTTAATGGGGTTTATAGCTAATTCGTTCACTTGCTGGCTCACTGATTCATCAACACCAGTTTCAAATTTATCAATTGCCATCGAGTCCTTAGAAACCACTGAGGTTGAATCAATTACCAGTGATTCCGCGGAAACCATACGCCTTTCTTCCGTTATATCAACCTCATCAATTAATTCTACACCTTCTTGACCCTCAGTATTACTTTCTTCACTGACCCCTACTGCAAACGAATAATACACACTGTCTTTCCATGCTTTAGACCTACCACCGTGTCCCAAATCTGCTAACTTGTTCTCATATCCCGGAGGGTAAAAGTTCAAACTTAAAATGTCCACCGGAGTTAAGTAATTTTCAAGTGGTTTTGGATTAACCCAGTTAATTTGCCCATCTGCCATCCTTTCCCCATCAAACAATTGCATTCCCTCCTTCATTTCATCCGTAGGAACTTCAGCTATTATTTCTTTTACCAATGTCAATTTTTTGCCATCGGAAAAAGCATCGATAAAAAACATACCACCCGTTTCTAAAAGCCCTCCATTTGAAGTAGTACTCAATCCGGAAACAATTATTTGATCAGGGGTTAAAGCTTCCTTCACCATTAATCTTACATTTCCGTTAACCTCTTTTCCATTTTCATCCACGAAAGCATTAGCTGGAATAGCAAACACAATTCCTTCATCGGTTTCAATTACGGTGTCCTTTTTTGTGTTAATAAAATAAGTTTGATCAGCTAAGGCATCAAAATTTGTTTGTGTAGAAACATCCGAAATCGTGCAATCCATTTCAACTTCTGAACTACCCTCCTTACTTTCTTCTAGATTAAGAGCTAATGGAATTGCAACTGCCAAAACCAATATGCTCAAAGCTCCTCCAACTCCCCACTTCCACAATTTCTTAATGCCTTTGTACTTTTTATAGCTTTTGGTTGCCGTATCCTTAAACGCTAACTTTTTAACCCCTTCCATCAATTCTTTTTGTGTTTGAATTTCAACCTCAAAATTGGGGTTTGCTTTCACCTCCTTTTGAAAAATTACTTTTTCCTCAGCAGTTAAGGTTTTTAATAAATGCTTTTCTATTAATTGAATTCTTTCTAGTTCTGTTCGCATGACTGGTTCTTTTCTTTAATACATTAATGAATACTGGCTTTTAATCTAAGCCGACCAATGACAATTCTGCGTACTTTAATTTGGCTTTTTCCAAACACTTGTACTTTTGATTCTTCGCCGATTTCTCGGATCCAAAACCAAACAACGTAGCAATTTCCGACATCTTTTTACCTTGATGATAAAATGCTTTCAAAATTGACAAGCATTTGTCTCCCAAAGTTTCCAATGCTTCTTCAGCCGTTTGAAATTTACCTTCCTGCAGCGCTGTTTCTCCTTGTTCCTCAAAAGATAAATCGGCTTTAGTCGTGAATTCTGAGCTTACTTTTTTATTCTTTTTCTTTAATTCATCCTTCCACATGAACTTGCAAACACTAAATAAATAGGTGCTGAGTTTAGCTGTCAACACAAAGTTTCCCGCGGCTATTTTTTTGCACAACACGTACAATGCATCTTGGTACACATCCAACGCTTCATCGCTAGATGCTCCATGATTTACTAAGAAGTTCTTTACTGGCGGAAAAAATTTGTACAAACTTAAAAGAGCCTTGCCTTCTTTGTTTTGTTTAATCAGAGATACAATTTGTCGATCGGTCATTGAATGCTATTTACCCATTAATGGCGCATACTTAAAAAGGTCACCCATTTATTTACATAAATTTTAAAAATAAAATAATTTACCTTTGGCACCATGGTTAATCAAAAGTTTAAAACACAACTCCACGAGCACATCATTAAGGTCATAGACGATCAAGTATCAACAATTACTGATTCTATAAATAATCAAAATGAAGGAGCACAAGGAAGTAGCAGTGCTGGAGACAAGCACAATACCGAGGGCGCAATGCAACATTTGGAGTTGGAAAAAAAACACATACAACTGGCTACAGTGATGCAAAACCAACAAACTCTCAAAAAAATAAATTTGAAAAAAAGCGCTAATTCAGTGAATACAGGAGCACTTATTAAAACCAACAAAGGCTTGTTTTACTTTTCTGTAGCCATTGGTAAAATGAACTTTTTAAAACAAGATATAATGGTAATTTCAATTGCTTCACCAATTGGTCAAATTTTACGAGGACTAAAAAAAGGAGGGTCAAAATCCTTTAATGAACAGGTCTGGGAAATTCTGGAAGTTATTTAATGCAAAGCCCACCGTTGCAAACATCCGTAATTCTTGCATTACGTATATTTAACGTACATTACAACCGCAAACAAATTATACAACATGAGCTTATTAAAATATCACGGAGAAGGAGGAAGTTTATTTAAAATATACATCGTTAATATTTTACTCACAATTGTCACTTTAGGCCTTTACTATCCATGGGCAAAAGCAAAATTACTAACCTACCATTATGCTGAAACTGAAATGCATGAAAGTAGGTTTGCATTTTTAGGAACAGGAAAAGAAATTTTTAGGGGGTTCATCAAAGCAATTTTAATTTTTGGAGTTTGGTATGCTGGGATGATGTACATCGTTATTCAAATGCAAACTGGTGCTGATGTC
>JBLIBC010000119.1:0-8069 GCA_047632015.1 Glaciecola sp. | reverse complement strand
AGCTAAGATTGAAGCGGAAAGAGAAGCTAGGGCAGCAGCGGAAAAAAACAGCTTTCCCGTAATGATGAAAATTAGCAAACTTGGAAACATAAATTGCGACAGGTTTGATAACAACATGAAAAAAACAAATGTAATCGTTCAGTTGGATGACTTTGATTACGATAAAATAAAAGTTTACGCGGTGTTTAATGACATTAAATCGGTTATTCACGGGTATTATAGAAAGGAGCACAAAGGAATGATTCGCTTTGACAATTTACCTGAGGGTAAAAATGTCACCTATTTGGCTGCAGCGTTTAAAGGTGAGGAGGTAAAACTTGCATACTTAGCTAAAGATATCACAGAGGGTGATCGCATTAAGCTTGCTCTCACAAGTTACACACTTGAAAATTATGAAAGGATATTGGATGATTTAATTCCTTGACCCTACTTTAGGAGATTCACATTTACTTCCTCCTCCCACTTATTTAGGAGCTAACCTGTATATGAATATAGCTATGATAGCATAAATGATGTTGGGTATCCAAATAGCTAATTCAGTAGGGATTGGTGTGTTCACAGCAAATACCTCCCCTACTTTACCTAAAAAGACATACGATGATGCTAAACCTAAACCATAGGCAATATCAGCTCCTGTTCCACCTTTACTTTTTTTAGAGGCAATACACACTCCTATAAATGTTAAAATGATAATTGAAAAAGGAATAGCTGTTCGCTTTATCATTTCCATCTCATAATTCTTTGTATACTGAGACCCTTTTGCTTTTTCTTCGTCAATGTATTGGCTTAACTCAATGGAGTTCATCGTTGTGATCATCCGTTTCTGCTTGTGAAACTCCAAATTGTCAAATCCAAAAACGGTATCGCGCAGTGAGCCTTGGTGCAAGGTCAGTTTTCCATTTTCGGCAATTCTCTCATGCCAATTTTTACACAACCAGGATCTTTTGTTTTCGTCCCATTTGATGTTATTGGCAGAAAAACGATACTTAAGCTCTCCTTTTTCGATGATGTCGTATTTAAAATCGTAGGCTATGTTGGCCGATTTTGAAAACGTTTTAACAAAGATGTAATGATTCGGTTTAATTTCTTTATAAAGGTTGGCATTGTTGAAATCGTACCTTCCGAAGTATATTTTTTGCTCAAATTCAATTTTGTTTTTATTGGTTTTAGGAATCACAAAATGACTCATGAAAAGTGAAATAAACAGCAGTATAAACGCACCCACAAAATATGGTCGGAGCATTCGGTTAAAACTGATTCCGGCACTAAGTATTGGAATAATCTCGGTTTGGGCTGCCATTTTAGAGGTAAACAAAATCACGGCAATAAAAACCAGTAGTGGTGCTAGAGTACTATATATCCAAGGAATAAAGCTCAAATAGTAGTCAATAACAATTTCTCGTAAGGTGATATCTTCTTGAAGGAAATCGTCAATTTTTTCACTGATGTCAAAAACCACAGCAATTAAAATAAACACTGCAATGATGAAAAAAAACGTTCCTAAGAACTTACGCAATATGTAGAAGTCTAACTTTTTTAACATACCCGTTAAATTCGTTGAGCTAGTTTTTTAACCATGATGTCCTTCCAAGAACTAAAATCTCCTGCTATGATGTGTTCTCTTGCTTGCTTCATTAAATTGACATAAAAAGCCAAGTTATGGACGCTAGCAATTTGTTTCCCCAACAATTCGTGAGCTGAAAAAAGATGACGTACGTATGCTTTACTGTATATGCTGTCAACACTTGCTGTTCCATTTTCATCCAATGGGCTAAAATCGTCTTCCCATTTTTTATTTTTAATATTAATGATACCTTCAGAGGTGAACAACATGCCGTTTCGAGCATTTCTTGTAGGCATTACGCAATCAAACATGTCAACTCCCAAAGCTACGTTTTCTAATAAATTTACAGGAGTTCCAACTCCCATTAAGTAACGCGGCTTGTCCTCAGGTAGTACATCACATACGATTTCACACATGGCATACATTTCTTCTGCTGGTTCTCCTACTGATAAACCTCCGATAGCATTCCCTTCTCTTTCAAAGGAAGCAATTGCCTCAGCGGATTGTACTCGTAAGTCTTTATAAGTGCTGCCTTGAACGATTGGGAAAAATGTTTGATCATGGCCATATAAGGGCTTAGTTCCTTTGTCAAAATGATCACAGCAACGCTCTAGCCACCGATGAGTCATGTGCATGGACCTTTTTGCGTAATGGTAATCACATGGGTAAGGTGTACATTCGTCAAATGCCATGATGATATCTCCTCCTATTTGACGTTGAATTTCAATCGCTTTTTCAGGGCTAAAAAAGTGGTATGAACCATCAATGTGTGACTTGAATTTAACACCTTCCTCTTTTATTTTTCGTCTTCCAGCTAAGGAATAAACTTGAAACCCTCCACTGTCAGTCAAAATTGGACGTTCCCAATTCATGAATTTGTGTAATCCTCCAGCTTTCTGAAGGATTTCTGTTCCTGGTCGTAAATACAAGTGGTAGGTATTACCCAATATGATAGGAGCATCGATATCTTCTATTAGCTCTTTTTGATGCACTGTTTTAACAGTACCAACTGTACCTACAGACATAAATACTGGTGTTTGTATTTTTCCGTGATCGGTGGTGACAGTAGCTGCCCTGGCTTTGGATAATTTATCTTTGCTGCTTATTTCGAATTTCACATTATAAGATTTAAAAACCTAGCAAAGATAACATTTTAAGGTTGTCAACCTGAATCCGTTTCTTAGTATCTTTACAAGATAAATTGGATCATTTTCCGATAAACACATAATGGAATTAGAAAAGAAAATACTTCAACATGCCGGTTCATTGTACGCCGTGTGCTATTCAAAAAAATTGGACTTAATATTTACTGGAGGAGTTGATAATGTGGTAGCCTCATGGAATCCCCGTACTTTTGAAAACACAGACTTTTCGATAAAAACTAAATCCACCATCTTAAATTTAACTATCGCTAATGAAAAGCACCTTGTCATAGGTTTGTTTAACGGTGATATTCACATTATTGACTTGGTGGCAAGAAAAGAAATTAAATACATTACTTATCATAAAAAGGGAGTTTTTGCAGCAAGGTATAATGCAGCAAATAATTGTTTAATTGTTGGCAGTGGTGATGGTAAATTGTCAATTTGGAATTGTGACAATTATGAATTGCTGTTGTCAAAACAAATAAGTGAATCAAAAATTAGAGCAATTGAAATACATGATGACAGTGCTTTTATTGGAACTACTGAAGGAGTGATGTATACCATTGATATCAACAATTTGCAATTAGTGGCTACTCAGCAAGTAAATGAAGAGGGAATAAACAGTTTATGTTATCTGCCACAAAAGGATGCCATCCTTATAGGAGGAAAGGATGCTCATTTAAAGGTGTTTAGTTTGGTTAAAAAAAGTGCAGTACTAGATATCGCTGCACACAATTGGGCTATTTATAAATTAATAATAATTGACGGTAGTTTGTATTCTTGTTCAAGGGATAAAACCATAAAACAATGGGATGTTGATACATTGGAATTAAGTAAAAGGTACAGTTACCCTGAATTCAAAGCTCACACACATTCTGTGAATAACATGGCGTATGTGTCAAAACACAACTTCTTGATTAGTGTTGGCGATGATAAGGCTATATGTTATTGGAAAATATAAAAAAAGCCAACATAAATATGCTGGCTTTTTAGAATTAATATTTTAATGTATTAGCTCTGTTTTGATAACTTACTTCAGCTTATTGCAAGGTGTTTCTGTTGTCATCCACATCTGCCTTTTCAATAATTAGCTCTTGAACAACAAACTCCATTTTGTTCCCGTTCTGCTGATTTAATTGAGCTGATTCCAAATCAAAGTTAGTTTCCTTAGTTATTGTTGCTGGAACATCAGTATTTACTTTTACAATATAAGCAGCATCTAATCCGGTAACAACTTGAGATATACTTCCTAATTTAAGTGAAGCTATTACACCTGTTAGATTGCTTTCATATTGAAGTTTAGGCAATCCATTACCAGAAGTCACATCATTTGTAGTTTCAACCGATGCACCAGCGAAGGTTGTTGTAACGCTAGTTAAAGTAGCTTCGTTTACTTCACCAAGTTCTGCTGCAATGTATGCAGCCTTTTTAATTTTTCTAACCTTCTCTCTTATCTCACCTTTTACTTCCTCATCTTCCAAAGTGCGGTAGCCTCTCTCTGTTTCCTCCACAACTAAAGCTACAATGTATTTTCTGTCAAAGTCAAATACTTTTGACTGTCCATCTTCTGCTGTGTTGAACGCCCAATAAACTAGTGTCCTAGCACTTTTTAAATCGTTTACAAGATACTGTTGAGGCTCTACTTTGGATGAATCTATTTGTATCTGGAATGAATCTTTAAGTTCAGTAAAGTTTTTACCATCATTTAAAGCGATTGCAACTTGATTAATTTTGTTAAAGAATCCATCCCTAGTTTTGTTTCCTGGCAATACTGATTTGGAAACAATACCAACTTTTATTTTTTTAGACTTCTCTCCCATTTCCTTCACTTTTACAAGTTGGTAATAGTAGTAAGTTCCGTTTTGAATGTAAACTTTTACTTTTTTTACTGAATTGGTAGACGCAGACTCAAGGAATATTGAATCCAACATTTCAGGAGAATACAATTGAGATTTTTCTTGAATCCATCCTAAATCACCTCCTTTTATTGCACTGGCGGAGTCTACAGAAATAGCAGTTGCCGTACTAGCAAAATTACCTCCCGATAACAATTCATTATAAACACTGTCCACATAACTATCAAATGATGCCCATACTGCTCTTATCTCTTCGTCTGCTGGTTTTTTGTTGGAAGCAAAAGCAGCTTCAAAATGTTTGTCTGGAGTTAACAATACTTGTGACACTTTTGCTGAATCAGGCATGTGCTGAACATCAATTACTTTAGCAACGTTGTAAGTTTTATTTCCATTATTATATCCACTGTAAGGACCGTAAACAAAGCCTACTTCTTTATCGAACAAGTTATTGTCAAGCTCAGCAACAAGGCCACCTCCCTTTTTATAATAAGCATTATCGAATGACGTTTCACTCTCTGTTCTAACAAATAATTCATCATTTATTTCCTCCGTAAACAGTTGCACAGTTTCTTTAGCCCAATCTACTACTTCCTTGTCATCCTCAGGAGTTGGATCAACGCTGTATGAACCATAAATAACTTTTTTAGAAGGTTGGAATAACTTATATTTTCCTTTGTTTTTATTGTAAAAATCCTTGATTTCATTATCGCTTACTTCAATTAAAGAATCTGCAATTAAGTAGTAAGGAACTGTAGCAACAGTTACAACCTTTTTTCCATATTTCCCTTCGTATAAATCCAATGACTCACTAGTTGTAGTAAAGAATGAATTTTTCACTATACTTAATAATTTCTCTTGTTTCCTTAACGAAACCCCAAATTCTTTAAGTACTTCTGTTTTGCTGTCATTACCAACTTTACTGAATGACAAATAATTTTCCACATCAGCACTTAACTCTTCTCTCAAACCACTGTATGATTGTGGACCTCCAAAAAGTACATTGACAAAATACTGTGAAACATTTTCACCGGCCATCATGTCCTCCACTTCAGCCTCAACTACTTTGATACCATTGTCATCGGCTTCGCTTTCAAAAATCTTTTTACGAATTAATTGATTCCATGTTTGTACTGAATACTGCTGCTTTTCTTGATCACTTAAAGAAGCTACAGAATTGGAATTACCATTCAAGTAAAGAATAGTTGAAAAGAAGTTGTCAAACTCTACTTGGGATATGTCTTTTCCTTCAAAGTTCCCAACACTATCCTCTACAGTAGGAGCTGAACTTGAAAACGAATCACCAATAATGAACAAAAACAAACCGCCTCCTATTACGATTAAACTTAGTAGGGAATTGTCTCTAATTTTTTGAAAAACTGCCATTTTTATTAATTTTTAAGGTCACGAAGATACTTATTTCGCACGAAATCATTGCACGAATAGTTCAAGGTTTTGAAGAATTTTATTGAAGTTTCATTTGGGTTAATATTGACATCATTATCTCGTTGTCATCCACGCTTGTGCGTTGTGTATTGATTGTATCCAACGCATTGATTTTATTGCATCCGATTGATTATCATAAGATCCGTACGCAACCCTGTGCAAGCCTTTTGCAGAGTACCCAGACAAATGAGCTTCATAACCTAATGCTTTAAGTTGATTCACAAAATTGGTTGCATTTCGCCCTGATCGAAAGCAACCAGCAACAATAATGTATTTTCCATCATGGATTTCCTCGCTACTTGCTTCAGAGTCATTTGTTTGTACTTCAGTATTGTCAATTTTAGTTTCTACCTCTTTTCGATGCTGATCACTTGAAAGCTCATCATTATTTTTATTGATGTCTTCCTCAATACTTAGGTTTAAATCTTCAGATCGTGTTTCGCTTATAGGAACATTGAATTCGTTAATTTCTTGACTAGATGTAATTGTTTCATCTGTATTCAAATCATTGCTGTCGGACGATCTGTTGTCATAATTACTTGTGTTTTCTTTATCGGAATCAAACTCATTGTCCTCCTGACTCTCTTCACTTTTTAATTCATCGGCTTCTTCGGTTACAATTCCTGATACAAAAACCCCAAGAGATTCTGCTTGATGTTGAACCATATCAAAATTTAAATAGCTCCAAATTGCAAGTACAAGCAGTATAGCTGCGATACTTCCACCAGCAGCAATCTTTTTTACTTTGTGATTAAACGAAGGTGAGGATTGACGTTGAATGTATTCTTCCTTAATTTTGCCAGTAATACCATCTTTTTTAAGAACTTGAGCCTTTAAAGTACCAAGACCATAAGCATCATTCAATAAGTTGGCATTTAAATCTTGTACAAACAAGATCGTATCTTTTTTGTTTTTATTTAGCTTACCTACTCCTGGTATTGATACTTTTCCACCGTTGCTTAATATTTCCTGCCAACTGTCAACTTGTAACGAAATAACTTGAATAGCTTCCTTGTAGCTCACGTTAAACCTAGTTACAAGTTCTTGAGCGAGCAATCCGTCATTAGCTTTTAATAATACGTTAAAAGTCAAGCTTTTGCTTGGAGGCAATATTAAATTTTTATCCTTTAATATTTTAGCTGCTTGATAATGAGATAGAAACCCTCCAAATTGAGGAATTACAACACATTCATAATTAAAGAGCATCTCTTGAATTACACTTTCTAATTTTATGTTCAAAGGGTTGTCCAATCGTATCACTTTAAGTATCACGAATGTACTATTAAATCAGCTGATTAGCGCTTGGTGAAAAAGAATATAATTAAGAATTTTTCAACAAAATCTCTTTTGCCATTTTCATGGGTACTGAGATGTACTTTTTCTCCATGTAAGCAAGCATGTTGTCAAGCACTTTCCTACTTGAATCGTCTAAAGTGGCTAGCTCTTTTGAAAACACTTCTGATACTGCTAGGTTTCTGATTTCTTTCACTTTTTGAGGAACAGTTTTCATAGCAATTTCAATTTTCCTCTCACGGTAATGAAGCTTAAATTCTTCAAGTTTACTAGCAATGAGTCCTTCACACTTACTGATTTCTTTTTTTCGAGCTTGTAAGTTTGTTGCTGAAATGTCTTTTAACTTATTTATTTCAATGTAGTTGGTCGCGTATTCAGTTACAATTAAAGCGTCAACATCAGTAGGAACAGCTAAATCTACAATTGTTTTTTTACTGGTTTCTCCAATTAACAAATTCTTATAAACAGATTTAGTAAAAATAGGATCCTCACTTCCTGTACAAGTGACAAGTAAGTCAAAACCTTTATGATGAGTATGCAATTCATCAAGAGCTAAAGCCTCACCTTTTACTGAATCGGCCAGCAACTGAGCCTTGCTTAGGGTTCTGTTTACTATTGTGAAATGTTTGAATCCATGCTTATATAGAAATTTACACATGGTAGTATTGGTTTCCCCTGCGCCCACAACTAGTACTCGAGAGTCGTCCTTTAAATTCAAATCTCTCAATGTTCTGTAAGCCAATGAAACGATTGAAACTGGATTTTTGG
>JBLIBC010000118.1:0-8078 GCA_047632015.1 Glaciecola sp. | reverse complement strand
TTGATTACCTCCACAGGAAGCTAAAAATAAAACTGTTACTACACTTAACAATCCTTTTTTCATCATTTTAAATTTTAATTGATTGAAATACAAATATATGTTGCAACAAATTCAAGAGCTAAAAAAAAAAAAAGAAATCGTTTTTTCACCTAAACAAATACATTTTTCCGAACCCTTTTGTAAAGTATTTATTTTTTAGAGATGAAGGCCCAGACTCCCCGGTTACATTGATAGTACGCTCTTCAAAGTCATGGTTATCAGTATTTAATAACACCCTGTATAAATAAACCCCATTTGCTAATCGGTCACCGTAACTGTCTGTACCATCCCACTTATAGTCGCTGATGTTTCTTCCAATGTTTATAGAACCATATTCCTCTTTTGAAATTTCGCGTACAATTTTTCCGCTGATAGTTAATATTTGAATCATAAACTGGTCTGGAATCACAGAACCTGTAAGGGTAAAAACAAATTGTGTTGATGTTGAAAATGGGTTTGGCCAATTTAACACCTGTGTAATACTCGATTTGTTAATCACCTCAAAATTTATTGTAAAGTCAAACAAACCATCTCCTTTACCTGAAATATTACTTGACCTGTCTTGAGACATTACTTTCAATTTATATATTCCGTCTTTAGGGAAATCACCTTGAAATTCAATTCGCGCTTTATTCTTTGGTGCTTCTCCTGCAATAAAAGTATATTCTGAAGGATCAAGTAATATTAACGAATCCGGGGCGTCTGGGAATTCTAAAAACAATTGAATCAATGACGGGTCATCCAAAGCTAAATATTGGTTTTCATCATCAAGAGTAATAACTACATAAGGCTTTGGGCTTACTATATCTCCATCAAGAATGTGAATACCATCGAAAGTAACATCTAATACTGGATTAATTTTATCTCTTGCCACTGCAAAATTGGCCAAATGAATGTTGTTAAAATGGTGTTTTTCCAACTGCCATGGTTGATCTCCGCTGTATGGGTTTATTTCATACCACAACCCTGTACTACCATTAAGGTTAGTCGTATTTACTTTGACACTATCGTACAAGACTCCACCTGAAGGCAAAGCAGCTAATTGCTTGTAGCTTGCTTTTTGCAAATTAAAATCCTCGTCTATTAACCAATATACAATTTGCATTGCACTCATGTCCTTACTACTGATGTTTTCGATAGCAGTAGTAAAAACGAATTCTTCACCTTGTTGAACAGAATCAGCAAGATCGACATTTGTTAACCTCAATGGATTAAGTGCTGCTTCTGGTATTTCTTCAAAAAGCACCTGCCATCGTTTTAATTTATTAGGTGTTCGTAAACTATCATCGGTTAAATAAACTTCTAATTTCAGGTTTGGATAAGTTGCGGCATTAATCAAACTTAAGTCTAACACATCCCCTTGCACTGCATTTGTATCAATTACTACCCACTCGGAACCATCGGCTCCTTGTGCTATTAATTTTATATGACTTGAATCCAAAGCATTTCCAGTTTCGCCATCTTTAACATGCCAATGAAATGATTCCCACGATTTTGCAGGACCAATAGTAACACTTGTCATCGTGCCGTCCAGCCAATTATTATACATTTTTCCTTTTAATTCAATTATATCACCCAAACTAGACGCAAATGAGTCAATCGTTTTGGAAGGGTTACCTTTTTGTGTAAACAGGATATATGGAAAATTATCGTCGTAATTCATCATTGAATCGACATCAGCTCCCATTGACTGCATTAAATTTTTTAAATTATCACCTGAAGGAGTGCCACTTTTATACATGTATGGCAACTTACTTGATTTCCAATTATACATCATAATATAATTACTATCAGGAACATCATTGATGAAACTAATTAAACTATCCATTGAGGTAGTATTGCCAGAAAAAAACTGAAAATTTTCTTCATTCCAGCCGGGATTCTTTTTTACCCACGGAATCATCTGAATATGTCCATAATCACCATGTTCATCATACCGCCATAACTCCAGGGTTACCTTATCAACTACGACCACATTTATGTTAGCCCATTCTGCTGGCACGGTCGAATACTGGCACACTGTTGCCCCATCCAACTTAACAAGGGGGTACCTGTTTGACATTCCTGCATGATAAGAAGCAATACATTTTAATTCCTTTGATTGCACAATAAACTCATAATTTTGTTCGCCGAACTGATAGTCTAAAAACGTGAAAACATTCTTTTTATATTGATGAAAATGAGACTGTCCCCAACCTGACTTATCTTTCACATATTGAAATGAACTATTTCTCCAAATCCTTTCCCCTGAGCTGACCAAAGGAGAGACCCTCCAAAAATAAACGTTCGGATTCTGTATACTTGCGGTACTAGGAAATGAATTAAAAAATGCCTTTAGCCCCGCAGAACTTTTTGGATCCCAATGTATAACACCTCCTGCACTTGAAATATTTTCTTTGTATAAACTTGAAGACTGAAAATTCTCATTGGTGTCAATTTCAAAAACGTAAGTAGTTAAACTTGCGTAAGGATTCCCTGTACTCGCTTTTAAAATAGGGAATTGATCGGGAATTACTGCAAACTCAAACGGAATCACGGGTGTAATATCACTAGACTTAATTAATAACGGTATGGTACCAATATTATTTAATTCAGACAATTCATCAATCGATCCTATAGGATCCAAAACAACTTCAAAAGTGTTCAATCCAGCTCCCTCTAATATATTTACTGGAAACTTAATTTCAAGCGTATCCTTGTAGTATACATTTGAAATCAGCGAACTATAAATAGTGTCTTTTCCCGTCCCAAATACCCTCTTTACATTAACTTCTAAATCCTCAGTTATTGCTTTACCTATATTTCTTACGATAATATTTATTGAAAATGAATCTACTTCATTCGTAACTTCTTCAGGAACAAAATAAACCTGCGGACTCAATAATTGCTCATCTGAATACAATGAATAATCGGGAAGTGAATGAGAATTTAACACCACAGCTGGATCACCGTGTAAGGTCATGTGCATACAAACATCTCTATTAAATACATTGGACGAATCCTGTATACTTATAATTGAATTCTTTATAATTTCGCCTATAGTTAACCCGTAACTATCATTGGCTAGTTCAGTATAAAAATTTCGAGAATACAAGTCTAAATAAGGAGGAACTCCTAAAGTGGAAGACCCAAGAAAGCCTATAGATCCTTTATCTTCAGCTAGCACAAACCTCTCACTACCACTCCCTGTACCACCGGTATGAATATTACCAATTAAACAGGAATTGGCTAAAATAAAAGAATATCTTCCTGTGTTACTGTAATTTTCAGGTTCATCAATACTTTGATCAAAATTACTTCCATAGGCGTGTCCGAAAAAACACATTAAGGAAACGCCTGAGTTTATTAAATTTGTCACAGAATCAGATAAATTAATTTGCAAAGGATCTGAGCTAGATTTTAAAAACGTATGGACCTTACCTCCATACTGTGGAGCCTCAATGATGCTTTCATAAGTACTCAAGTAATTTTTAAATGCGGCTTGCTCACCTATGTCCGCCCCCCCTCCAAAATGTAAAATGTTTTTCATCCAGGGCGCTGCTGGTGCCGACTCATAACTTTGAATTTTTGTCAAGTATTGCCTTACTTGAGCATTAGAATTGGCTGACACTCGACCTGTTGGAATCAAAGGCTCCAATACTGAACGCCCGTTAATTGCATTAGTAAAGCCAACATCTGCTCCAATCGGCCCCCAAGTTGGAACTAAATTTCGAAGTGCAGATGTCCCTGTCCTAGAGGCTTCAACGTTTACTGATTTTCCTAAAAGCAATAAATTCTTAAGACTTGTACCCCAATTATCATTAGCTTCTAGAGCAAAATTTCTAATTGCCATTGGATGCTTCCTTATTCCAAAACAATACTGATCATATAATTGTTCCACATCTACAGCTATCGCGGTGTATCCTGTTGATGTCCGGTAAGTAGCGTATTCCTCAGCAGAAGCCATCAAGGAGTTCGCAGCAACGATTAAAAAATCTGCTCCCCCTTTTGCAATTGCAATACTTTTATAATTCTTAAAAATGGACGAATTTCCAGAAACCGGTTTTATTACATCTGAGCTAATTGCGGCTATTTTAGCTTCTGAAGTTAAATAGCACTGCCTTTCCTTGCCGTTATTCGTAACTAATGCTTCAAATTTACCGCCGCTTGCCTGGACGGAAATTTTACTGTGATTTGTTAGATCAAATAACCATACCGTCTTATTTTGATTATTAAAATCCGTGATTTTAATATAATCTTTAGACCCTCCTCCCGAAGGAACATTTAACATAAACTCTGCCGCGTCATTTAGTGAATAAGCACTAGGGTATCGTAATTTTAAATATGAAACCGCTAGCCTTTCTTTCGAGTTTCCGCTTGTAACAACACTTAAATGTTTCACAGCGGTAGTGGCACCTAACAAACTGCTTGAAAAACTCCTTTCAAAATGTACTATATCATAATTGTAAAAGGTTTTTTCTTTTAATATCCTTCCTGACACTTGCAAATTAACAATATGAGCATTTGGTTTTAGTCCTACAACCCTAGAATACACCATTGAATTCGGACCCGAAGTATATGCATTTGGTGTATTGACGCTTACGACGCTACTACCTTCATGATAAAAAGTACTCCCAACCCATCCCATTCCAGGCGAAAACTCAGGTGATGGCCTCCCAAAAAATGTCATTTCACCGGGTGAAAAATTGACATTATGAGCAACATCAACTTCATTCCAAAAATAGTTAGATTGTGGGTACGAAGAAAAATCAATGTCATTTTCCAACACCACCCTTTTATTATTTATTGAATTATTCCACGTCAAAAAATAATAAAGAGTATCATTATACATACTATATTGTGGGTTCGCCTGATGTACAGAATCCGAAAAAAGCTTATAGTCATACCAACCATCATTTTTTTCAGCATAAAATTCGATGTAATCTCCTTGATTTCCACTTGAAGGACCGATCACATTATCACCGCCGTCAGAAACATACAAATGCTGTTCTTTTCCTTTCCCAAAAATTTGAATACTTCTTGAGTCTACACTAGATATTCCAATTCCAGCATTTATTAAATCCAGGTAACTAATCCTGTATATCCCATCCTTATGAATAGGGAATTTGAAGTAATTTTGATTATAATTTATCCATTGATTCTCCTCTGTCTGAGACTGTACGAGCCCAGACACAAGCAAGAGTAATAAGACTAACCAATTTTTCATTTATTTTCTTTTGTTAATTCCAATTCTCAATGAAAATACGTTGGAATACAACGCAATGGACTGGTCACCCACGTCTGTCAGGGCATAATCAAGTGCCACCTTTTTAAACTGAACCCCAACTCCAACATTTGGCTGGAAGGTTTTTTTTCTTTCTCCGGACAACAATGTTTCATCTTGAATGTTGTTAATTCCCATCCTTAAATAAATTATTTCCTTATAATTTGCCTCCAGACCAACCTTTGCATCTATATTGAATACGTTTCCTTTGATCAAAACGTTACGTTTTCCATCAAAAGTAAATTCCAAATTAGCTTCAGGATAAATTCCAAATTTGTCTTTTATGTTAAATTTATAACCTGCACCTGCCAGTATTTTAGGTAAAGTCAACTCCAAAGAATTTTCGGGAATTTCATTTCCTGTGCGTAAAAACACTTCCTCAAGCTCTTCTGTATTAAAGCTCCAAGCATTAAAAGTGTTGGTTGCATCCCTAATTACAGCGCCAAAAAGCCAATTTTTCTTCCTGTACGATGCGGACAAATCAGCTCCAAAACCAATAGCACTAGCAAACTCACCGACTTTACGGTATACAATTTTAACATTCCCACCAACACTTAAACCTTTTGGCCCCATGATCCGACCATAGGAGAATAAAAATGCATTGTCAGAACTTGAAAAAGAAGTAATCCTGTTATAATCAAAGTTACCGTTGGCGTCTACTAAGTCCAGTGTATTTGGAATGTCATCAACTCCAAACCTAACTACACTAAAACCTAATGCAGAAACAGAATCCAATTTAAAACTCATTCCTCCATATTCATACGCAGCTATTCCCGCAAAATATTCTGAATGCATCAACCCCACTTCGATATTATTTTTTTGATATACTAAAGAGGCAGGGTTCCAATACCCTGCTGTGACATCGTTTACGTTAGCCAAACTCACATTCCCCATCCCTAAGGCTCTAGCACCTACTCCAATGTTCAAAAATTCATTACTGAATTTAACCTGTGAAAAAGCAGTCGTTCCTGCTAAAAAAGTAAAAACGATTGCTATCGTCAATCTTCTATTCATGCTTCGAATTTACTAAGTAAAATTAATTATACCATGTAAATGGTAAAACGATTTAAGGCTGCACTTATTATGTCGGAAATAAATGAATAACTTACATTACATTTGCACCTACTATGAACCTTAAAAGTTACATACCAAATTTCATTACCTCACTCAATTTAATTTGTGGTTGTAGGGCTTCAATCGCCTTCTTACAAGGAGAAAATGAATTAGGAATCGCCTTGGTAATTGCAGCGTTCGTCTTCGACTTTTTAGATGGATTTGTGGCTCGATTACTAAAAGTAAAATCAGAAATTGGAGCACAACTAGATTCTTTGGCTGACATGGTGACTTTTGGTGTTGTACCTGGTGTTATTTTGTATGTAGCTCTTTTAAATTCAACAGAATTCGAAATAGATCTTTTGAGCCACGTCATTAAGCCTATTCCCTATTTTGGATTTGTCATCACAGTATTTTCAGCCTTAAGGTTAGCGAAATTCAACCTTGACACAAGACAATCAGAAAGTTTTATAGGACTTCCAACTCCAGCTAACACCTTGCTGTTTTTAACGATTCCATTAGTTGTAATTTACGGCGAGGAAAATTCAATTTTGATGAGCATCATTGCTAATCCATACGTGTTATTAACATTCGTTTTCGTTTTCTCCTATTTATTGGTTGCTGAAATCCCTTTGTTATCACTCAAATTCAAAAATTACTCTTGGAAAGACAACTTGGGAAAATACGTGTTGTTAATATCTTCCGCTGTTCTTCTGTGGTTATTTAGTTTTTTAGCCCCCGTATTTATTATAGTTTTGTATCTGATTATTTCAATTATTAATAACGTTAGAAACTCAAACCAATGAAATTCACCGCCGAAATAGACATCATGCCATTAAAAGCTTTGTTAGACCCACAAGGAAAAGCAGTTACAAACAGCATGAAAAACATCGGACTTTCTGATATTGATAATGTAAGAGTAGGAAGACACATTACTTTAGATGTAGATGCCAATTCCCAAAAAGACGCTGAAACACTTGTAGAAAGTGCTTGTAAGAAATTATTAGCAAATCAAATAATGGAAGGATATCAGTTTAATTTGACCGAAAAATAATGTGAACTCTTTTCACATTAAGCTGTATCTCTACAACAAAGACCTTTCTACTTTTTCCTCGATTGCGTAAGCGATTTCAAGTGCATTCAAACAATTTGCCATGCTTATTACTGGAGTATTGTTCTTAATTGAATCTACAAATGATTGGACTTCATTAGGATTTGTGGCAAGGTCATTATTTTTAGCGTCAAACGAAAAAACGTTGTTTAACATTTCACCATTCTTCTTCGTTCTTTTAGAACCAAGATCAAAAACCTGAGACGTTTTATTTAAATAATCAACATTAATAAAATCATTGTGCTGATAAAAACTTGCCTTGTGATTTATTTCAGCATTTATTCTGCTTGCTGTTAAGTTTGCTATACACCCATTGTCAAATTCAATCCTAGCACTTATAATATCAGGTTCTCTAGACACCACCGCTACCCCCGTAGCTGTAACGCTTTTCACTGGCGACTTTACGACGTTTAAAATAATATCAATATCGTGAATCATTAAAGACATTACTAATGACAAATTCTTCGTCGCTTTGGAATACGGTTGTAAGCTGTGACTTTCAATAAATACTGGAGACCTGAAATAAGGCGATGTGTTATAAAATGCATCATTGTATCTTTTTGGGTTACTTATGTGAATTTTTACGTCTGCTTCTCTAACTAAATCGATGAT
>JBLIBC010000117.1:0-8089 GCA_047632015.1 Glaciecola sp. | reverse complement strand
GATATAAAATAATAGCTTCTTCATATGCCAAGTTCAAGAACGCACTGTTTGCTTCCTGTGTGTTAATTTTTATTTTTATTTTATCGGATGTGCCAGCGTTGCTCTGTGCAACGGTTACACTTGATAGTATTAAAAAGAAAAGGATGAATGTTTTGAATTGCTTGAATGCCATGTTTTGTTGTTTTTGAGACCTAACAAATGTAAAAAAAATGAATGAGTTAATTGGTATCGACTTTTGAAGACGATTTCAATTAACTCATTCAAACTTTATACCACGAAATAGCTTGTGCTAATTTAGTTTTTCACAAACCTTTTAATATCCTGATTACTGCTGCTTTTAACAGTGTAAATTCCAGGATTTAAATTACTGATGTCCACCTGTGCGCTCCCGTTAACTTGCTTACTGTGCACTACGCGACCGATGTTATCCATAATCGTAACTATATTGTTGGTGTTTCCTAAGTTTACCGTAATGACATTGTTGGCTGGATTAGGGAACACATAAAGCTCGTCGCTTACAGCTTTGCTTGTAGTGGATGTGATTAAATTATTTTCCACTTTGTTGATATAGGCGACTGCTCCAGTAAATGCAGCGTTGTAATATGAACAATATTCACTAGAGATGTAATTTCCGATTTTGTCAGTAAAATTTGAACAAGCAGATTCTGGCCCTCCTGCTAAGCCTCCTTTAAGCTCGTAACCAAAAGTAACCGATCCCGGGTTGTTGTCTTCATTTGTGTATTGCGACCAGGCATTAGATGATTTTCCAAATGCTGCTCCATGATGAGGATGCTGAGGATAACTTCCTCCCATTTCATTGTAACCTATTAAAAAGGAAAAGTTTGCCGGAGCATCGGCGCTTATGTAGCCATGAGTACCAAGAATAAAATCAATGTTACTTTTAGCAAAACTATAAGCTGTTGCGTCAGAAGATTCACTGTGATATAAAGCAGCTAAAAATGAGGCATTTCCTGCATCTCTTAACGAACCCCAATTGGTATTGTGAAAATATCCGCATGACTCCAAACTGTAGTTTTCTACCCTCCATTTTACTTTGTCCAAGTAGGAGGAGGTTCCTGTGATTTTGTACATTTCAAAAAACAACAAATGATCAATTGATCCATAATTAAAAGTCCCATATAGGTCCGCTGCCGAAGAAAAACTTTGGGCTTCGGTCAAGTAGCTTGATGTATTAGTTGCGCGATACAGTAAAGCTGCCCCCATTCCCATTTCATCATTATACTTTGAGTATTGTTCTCCTAACCACGAGTAAAATCCGTCTGTAGGAACGGCGTCTCCCGTTATATCCATGTTAATTTTTGCTACATCATAGTACTTGATTGCAGCAGTTAAGCATAATTGAGCGTATGTAGCATCATGTGGTTTGTATACTATAGACATCAAAGCAAGGGCTGCGGCTGAACCTCCAAAAGCATTTGAATGCCCTTCAGTCGCGGCGTAAACTGTTCTTGTTTTTGAACCGTTGTACAAGGTCTCTTCTGAGTTAGATATTGGTTCATTAAAACTGGAATGATCATTTCCATCACCTACCTGCCAGTAAATTGTATTTCCTGTTCCAATGCATTTAATCAAATAATCTGTTTCAATTTTAACTTCATCTAGCACGTCAGGTATTCCATTACTAGGTCCTTTTGAATAGTCAGGGGAGTAATTGTCAGCATAAGCTGCAGGAAATTTATCGTATCCATATAAGTTTAACAAAGCAGTGTATGGTCCAGAAACATGAAATTTAATGTAGTCGCCGCAATCGTGCCATCCACCAGTTAAATCATGGCCCACACTTTGACCGTCAGTATTATGACATCCTCCGGCTCCTTCAGGTTGAATCCAGGATTTGGTGTCTCCACATCGTTGGGCTCCTAAAAAGTAAGTGCTTAAATGCTGTGCTAAGGCGTAATCATGTGATTGACTAAACCCGCTTAAAGCGAAAGTTAGAGCAAGTAATAGGGGTGTGTTTTTCATTATATTAAATGTTTAAATTGTTCCTCCAATAGTAAATCAAAAGCTCAGTAAAGGCTTTACATTTTTTTTGAAAGGCTTTACATTTTACAGTATTCTGTTAAAATACAGGTTGTCTAGAGGCTGAACAAAACTATTTGTGTTCTCTAAAAGCTGAAGGAGAGCAGTTTTCTAAATTCTTAAAAACGCGATTAAAATGACTCACATTACTATATCCAACATGATAAGCAATTTCAGAAATACTTAATTCTGTTTCGGAAAGCAATCGTTTAGCTTCAAGAATCCGAATAGAATTTAAGTACTGCTTAAAACTCAAATTAGTTTCTTTTTTTAATATTTCACCTAATTTGTTTGTGGATAGACGTAAACTTTTTTCAATGCTTTCAACAGATAGTTCCGCCTCTGAGTAATTTTCATTGATGTAATTTAAAATTTCATTCCCTTGACTACTTTTCAAGGTGGTATTTTTCGATTCAATTTCTTTGTAGCTTATCACTAACATTTTCTTTTGCTTTAAGTAAGTTACCACAAAAAGAAAAGTGCTAAATACAATACCAATGATCAGGGCAGTTGCAAAATGATAATTTTTACTTGTGAAATGCATTGACTTAATATCGTAGTTGTCCACTTTATTACGCGGCAAAATAATACAACTTTGGACATTTATAGCCTTCACACTTTTTAGTGCAACTTTAAGTTGTTCTGTTTTCACATTAGGATGAGTTTTTCTCCACCAATTGGGTATGGCAAATCGTTCCAACGGAATTGTTTGAATATTAAGATCAGGGTTGTATTCCAAAAATTGTTCGTAAAATATCAAAGTGTTATTGTCACCTTCAACTGAGTGTCCTTTTAAAAAAGTGAGGACTTGAACCGGTATTTTTTTTCCATGTTTACTTTCCATGTCAAATTGCATGGTTTCAAACTGAGACAAATCCAATAGAATGTTTTTATGCGAAGTTTCTGATTCGCTGTTATTATATGCGTCAATCGAAATTCCCGCAAAAGCATAGAGGTATTTTTCGCCTAAAGTGTAAGTGAAATTTAAACCTGAATCATTTTGTAACGTACAAGTAGAATTACCCTCCAGGTTCTCATCTGTGTAGCTTGAAGAATATACATTTTGATTGACAAGTAAATTGAAACTGCTTTCGTTTTTCAAAATCAAAATAGCGCTTAAAACAAGTGTGCATAGCAATACGAGGAAAGCTTGTTTATATTTTGTTACGTTAATCAAAGCCAAGTGAAGTTAGTATATAATATGAAAAACTCAAATACAAGTAAAACCGGCGGATACTATGATTTACCTTTACCAATCAGTTTTAAGAAAAACTTTTTGTACGCCACAGCATTAAAAATCGCGGAATCTGAGGTGGCTTTGTAAGTTAAGAGAATCCCTATTGGTAACAGCACAATGGTGGCCATCCACATACCTTCGTAAGCTTCCCATGTGTCATTTTTTGCTAGTTTTTCACCTACAATACTTAGTACGTGAAATGTCAAGAATAAAAACACAGATATGATGACAGGAGCGCCTAATCCTCCTTTTTTTACAATGGCTCCAAAAGGTGCTCCTACAAAAAATAAAAGTATGCAGGCAAAAGACAAAGTAAACTTCCTATGGAATTCAACCTTGTGTCTGTTTTGAATCTTTTTTTGATTGTGAAGAACCATGCTGGAGGAATGGATGTAGTTTTTAGCATTCCTTGCTACATCAGCTGCATGATGTGTTATTTGCTTGCGCTTCACTGTATCAAAATTATGAAGTACTATCTTTTCTTTCAGAGGGAAAGGGGTGATGGTGTCGTATCTCAACGTGCTGTCTTCAATGAAATAAAAATTACGGTGCAAGTCAGTGTATAATTGTCTGCTACGTTTGAGCATTTGATACCCCATACTATCAATGGATTCTTCCAATTGAACCACATTTCTCATTTTTGAATTATTGGAATAGTTTCCGTCGTCTGAACGTGTAAACTGAAAACTTTCCAAATCAAAAATAATTTGATTTTCCTTGAATTGGTTATGTACTAATGGGTAGCTCTTGTCTTGGTTTATTTTATCCTTTTCACTTTCTTGGTCATACGCATTGCCATCATACAAGGTAAGTACCAGTAAACTACCATCATTACCTAGTTCCATCCTGCCAGTATGTGCTGTGATGAACCTGTTGTTATCCAGCTTGTTTTGAAATATAATGATGTCCTCCAAAGTCTTATCAGGATGTTTTTTACCTATTCTGATACTGTACCCTTCTAGCTGATTGTAAAAGACACCTTCAGGAATGTTTAATTCAGGCTTTTGACGTGACACGTCATTAAGCAGCATTTTTAAATTTTTGTTTGTTTGAGGGAGTACATTATTGGAAAAAATAAATGCAAGACCCGAAAACAAAGTAACAAGCAGTATTAGCGGAAACATAGCTCTCCATAACGATATCCCCAGGGACTTTATAGCTGTTAACTCCACGGTTTCTCCTAGCTTACCATAAGTCATGATGCTCGAAAGTAAAATAGCAAGAGGTAAGGATAGTGGAACTTGGTTAAGTGAGGCGTAACCCACCAATTCAGCAATAACACCTACTTCAATTCCTTTTCCAACAATGTCCTCCAGCCACTTCCAAAACCAAATCATGAGCAACAGGAAGTTGGTCACGAACAAGGTCACGAAAAAAGGACCTAAAAATGATTTTAATAATAAAAGGTGGAGTTTTTTCAAAACTTATAATTTACCAACAAACCTTATCGCTTCTGGTTATTTTTGAATTTAATGGTTTTAATGAGCTCGCCTTTTTTGTTGTATACTTTCATTTTTCCATGCTTAATTCCTTTAACGAACTTCGTTTTAGATTTAACTTTCCCCGTTGAATAATATTGGATCATGTTTCCATGAATTTTACCATCAGCATATGGAGTTATTAAGCTAAGGGCATCCATTTGTCCATCATAATAAGTGTGCCAAAGGCCATCTTTAATTGAAATCATATCAGCATTCCCGCCTCTTACTTTTCCTAAAACACCTTTACGAATGGCTTTTTTCTTTGATATCAATTTATAGGAACCTTTTTGACGAATAGTAGCACCCTTATCATGCCAGTCAGTCCAAAGGCCCACTTTTGCATCGTTCTTATAACTTCCTTTTATTCCTGTTTTACCATTTTTATAGTATTGAATAAAGGATCCGTTTTTTAAATTGTTAGTGTACACGGTCACGTATTTAGGAACTCCATTCCTGTAAAATCCTTCCCATTTCCCATCCATTAAACCGTTTTCAAACTCACCTTCGGTTTTTACTTTCCCACTTTCGTACCACTCAGTCCAATGTCCGTCTTCCTCATCGTGCTCAAATTGTCCCACTTTGGATTTTGTTTTGTCTGGAAAAAACACAGCGTAAGCACCGTTCCTTAAGTCATTTTCAAAATTAACAGTTTTAAGTACTTGACCACCTTTGTAAAAGTAAGTCCATTCCTTGCTTTTTAGGTTTTTTACATAATAGGAGTTATGCTCCACTTTTCCAGTGGATGGGTAGTAGAATGTCCATTTTCCAGTTCTCTCACCCATGTCAAATGCGCCATCAATAATTTTGTTTCCTTTTTCAAACCATGACCACAAGCTGTCTTCCACACCTTGGTTAAAAAAGCCATTACTTAAATTTTGACCATCTGCATCAAATTTATAAAATGCACCGTGTTCCTTACCATTTACATAATTAGTGCTATCCTGTACTTGGTTGTTATTGAAATACAGCAAATAGCCACCGTTCAACACCCCAGCTGAATAATTTGAAGCAATCCATTTACTACCGTTTCTGTACCATTTTTTGGTTAAGCCTTCAGCTTTACCATTGGCGTAAGTTATTTCGCTTTTTGGTTCCCCTCCTATGTAAAATTCCATCAATTTACCATTTCCACCACTTACAGTTTGTTCTCCTGTTTGATTCCAAGCTTCCAATAAACTATCCGATCCACTCTGGTAATAAACCTTTTTGAATTTTTCACCACTGATATAATTGTAGTTGAACAGACTGTCTTTTGCACCTTCTTTGTAATTTCCTTCCCATTCTTTTTGACCATTTTCAAAATAGGAAATCCAATGTCCATCCCTTTCATCCAACTTGAAATTACCTTGAATTTTAATGTTACCGTTAGAGTTATAGCTTACATATTCTTTTTCCCGCTTGTCCAAGTGAAAAAAGCCGTCATCCTTCTTTTTTCCATTAGGATAAAAGTATGTCACTTGCCCTTCGTATTTTCCAACCAGGTAATTAGCCACTTGTTTTAGTACTCCATTGTCGTAGTAAAACGTCCATTTCCCATGTTCTAAACCATTCAAATAAGCACCTTCAGCTTCGATTTGTTTGTTAGGATACAAGTTTTGAAATTTCTCGTAACCAGGGTCAGTCTCTAATTGCTTTGCTGTTTGAGCTGTGGCAGGAGAAGATGTTAGCAATAAAAAAAGGACAGTGGCTAGCGATAATAAATGTTTAGTCATGAAATTCGAATGTTTAGTCTGTCGTAAAAATATCAAAAAATCTTGATTGATTTTGGTTATCTACCTAGTTTTAAATTGCCTTAAGTTGCATAACTTCTTAAGTATTCATAATAAGAGTTTAAATCCCCTTTTAAACAAATGCTTGCCCTATTAATGATGTTATTTTTATCATCGTTTAATAATTCAGGGATAATGTTTTTTATCAAAGCTTCTCCAAAATCTTTTGACGCATCTTTTGGAAGTTCGCAAGGTAAATTGTCTACGGCCATTATCGTAATAGCGTTTTCATCAAAACTATCCACTTCGGAATTAGTATGTGGGTCAAATCCAAACAAAGGATCTGCAATGGTGGTTGACCTTAAAGTACTTGGGACAGAGCCTTGAATATCACAGGTGATATCAGCAATAACTTTGGTTTTGAATTCAGGCTTGGTGCAATCATCAACGTTAAATAAAACTCCTGATTCATTGTCCCAATAATGACAACTGATAAAAATGTCCGATGGGTTCAAATATGGCAGGAAGTTCACTTGATAATCTTTTGAATTTTTGTAAAAATGTGGATATGAAAATTCTTCTCCGTTGTTTAAACTGTAGTAATGATGACATCTCATTTGGGTATAAACGGCCTTGTCAAATGATTCCTTAAGGTACTCTTCTGGCTGTACCTTAGTAACTCCTGCAAGCTCTAATAATTCCATAGCTCCATGTGTAACACGTCCATTCCCCGTCAACACTATTTTAACGCTGGAAAGTTTAATTTTTTGAAGTTCTGATCTTATTTCACTCATGTCTTCACACAAATTAGCAGGCTTCAAATCAAAAGTTTTAGTGCGTTGTCCCCAAGCTAGCAAAGCATTGTAGCTACCTACAATTCCTGCATGTCGGCCAAAACCTAGAATTCGTTGTCCATTACTGTGTTGCAAACATTCATAATCAACCATTTGAATTTGCTTTGCTAACAAAGTTTGCAACAAAGTTTTATTGTATGGTTGTTCCTTAATAGTATGTGAAAAGAAAAAGTATTTTTTACCAGGAATTAAATCCTCCTTACGAACTTCCTTAACACCAAAAAGCACATCACAATCAGATAAATCTTCCTGTAAAATGACACCACGATCACTGTATTCCTGATCCTTAAAACACCTGACCTCACTTGGTTGAACCACCAAGTTCGATCCCATTTCCTTCACTAACATTTCACATTGCTCCGGTGAAAATGGAACCCTTTTATCTGGTGGTGTTTTCCCTTCTTTTATGATGCCTATTTTCATGATGTTTTCCCTTTGAATTTTCAGCTGTAAAAGTAAGAAAGAAAGGTTTAATACTTCTTGAAAGCATTGGGTTTAATATTGTCTTTCTATAACATAAAATGTACTGTAGCTTGTTCGTTACAAATTATATTATTCATTATAGTGAATGAAATAGGTTTAGTATTACTCATTATAGTGATTAAAAACATTATATTTTCACTCACTACAGTGATTAAATCACTACATTTGTGTTCTTATGGAAGTATTAGTAGCAATAAGTAAGAATTTAATTAATCAAGTTGACCTCAAGTTTAAGAGGTATTTGTACTCAAAAATCAATTGGAATAATAGACTAATTTCAATAAC
>JBLIBC010000116.1:0-8118 GCA_047632015.1 Glaciecola sp. | reverse complement strand
GATGTAAAAACTAGCCCCTGCTCCAAAATGATTTATTTTTGAATCAGCAGCATAATCCCAAAGCACATTCAAATTTGGGTAAGCAGGTGAGCCATCATAAATAGCTACTGTTGCTCCAACTAATAAAGCTGCATTAGCATAATTCCACATCATCCAACCAGTGGTCGAAAACCAAAAGAAAACGTCGTCCTTTTTTACATTTTGATGTAAGCTCAAGGCTTTATAATGTTCAATCAAAATCCCGCCTACACTGTGAGTAATAGCTTTTGGTTTACCTGTAGTGCCGCTTGAATATAAAACCCATAATGGATCATTGAAGTTAATGCGTTCAAAAGTTAAAGGGGTGATTGGTTTTTTTATGCTTGCCCAAGTGATATTTTTAAGATGTTCAAATTCGGGGCAATCCGTACAGTAATTAATACTGATGACTTGGTTTAAGGTAGTCAGTTTATTTACAAGCTGATCATTTGCTTCTGATTTATCAAATGCTTTTCCGTTATACCAGTACCCATTTGCAATAATTAAAACATCAGGTTCTATTTGTTGAAACCTATCCAATACACTTGCGGTACCGAAATCAGGGGAACAGCTACTCCAAATCGCACCAATTGCATTACAGGCTAAAAAACCTACAATTGCTTCAGTGATGTTTGGTAAAAAAGCAGCTACTTTTGAACCTACCCCAAGCCCAAGACTTTTAAAATGTTGCGCTAACCTGTTGGTTTCTTGTTCCAATTCATCCCATGAAACACTTTTTTTAAGGCCTTTTTCATTTAAAAATTCAATTGCAGTGCCAATTCCTTTGTTTTTGAAAACATGTTCAGCGTAATTTACTTGAGTGTCAGGGAACCATTTGGTTCCTATCATACCTGGTTTTTTCTCAATTACAGAGGAGTTATCTCCTGAAAAAGCTATTTGGAAGTATTCAAATACGCATCCCCAAAAATCTTCACCGTTCTCCACTGACCACGACCATAAACCGTCATAGTTATCTATTGATAATCCTTGCTTTTGGTTTACCCATAACATGAATTTATACATGTTTGAATCATGAGTAAATGCTTCGGAAGGACTCCAGAGTTTCTTCATGCGGTTTAGTCTATCGCTAAGTTTCTTTGTCTTACAGCTTCATACATAATAGCCCCAGCAGCTACGGATACGTTTAAAGACTCAGTTTTTCCAACCAAAGGAATCTTTACAATGTAATCACATTTGTTCATGTTGCTGTTTGCAATTCCGCTTTCTTCAGAACCCATGATAATTCCAATAGGTTGTTTGTAATCAACCTCAGTATACATGCGTTGCGTTTTTTCAGTACAAGCAACAAGCTTTATTCCTGATTCTAACAAATAAGGAAGTATCGTTTCAATTCCACCTACTTTGCAAATTGGAATGTTAAATATTGCTCCTGCTGAAGTTTTAGTAGATTCCGCGTTTATTTGGGCTGCTCCTTTTTTAGGAATAATGATGGCGTCAACACCAGCACATTCAGCGGTTCGAACTATTGCTCCAAAATTTCTTACATCCGAAATCCTATCTAAAATAATTAAGAAAGGAGCTTTTTTTCGCTTGAATAAGTCAGGTAGTATTTGTCTTATTTCATGAAACTTTACGGGAGACGAAAAAGCAATAATCCCTTGGTGATTTCCTCGGGTAATTCTGTTTAATTTCTCTTCGGGCACCCTGTTCAAGGAAATACCCTTACTTTTTACCAGCTCCACAATTTCCTTTGCGATGGATGTTTTAAGGCTGTTTAGTATCAATACTTTATCAATTTCTTGATCTGATTTTAAAGCTTCCAGAACAGGGTGTGCTCCGAACAATAAGTTTTCCATTTCCATTATTTGTCGTCTAAGTATTTAGTGTTTATTTGCTTGTTAGTTTTTGCTCCCAACTCACGTAATTTCTCCACCTTGCCAATGATGTTACCACGGCCTGTAGATAGTTTTTTCTTAGCGTCGTCCAATTGATTATGAACTCGCTTAAAGTTTGTTTCAATGCTTTCCAAATCCTCAAGAAAGCCTACAAATTTATCATATAATTTACCACTTTCTTCAGCAATGAGCAACACGTTTTTATTTTGTTTTTCCTGCTTCCAAATTGATGCTACAGTTTTTAAAGTAGCAAGCAGGGTAGACGGGCTTACCATTACAACTTTCCTATCCCAAGCATAATTAAATAAACTAATATCCTCTCTAATCGCTATTCCAAAAGAACTTTCAATAGGAATGAACATTAAAATGAAATCAGGAGAATTTAACCTTTGTGCGCTTTGGTATTTTTTTTCTGAAAGTCCTTTGATATGCGATTTGAATGATGCTAAATGTTCTTTTAATGCATCTTCTTGATCTTCATTTTTTTCGGAATTCACGTACTTTTCATAAGCAGTAAGTGATACTTTGGAATCGATAATTATGTGCTTTTCATCTGGTAAAAACACCACCACATCAGGTTGTATTCTTTTGTCATCATCGTTGTTGTCATTAACTTGACTTTCATATTCTTGACCTTTAACGAGGTCCGAACTTTCTAGTACTTTTTCTAATATCAGTTCGCCCCAATTTCCTTGTTGCTTGTTGTCTCCTTTTAACGCCTTAGTTAAATTGTGAGCCTCTTGGGAAATTTTGATATTCATATCCTGCAAGCCTTGGATTTGTTCTTTAAAAGAAGCTGATCTTGCTATGTTTTGTTCTATTTGAGATTTTACTGTGTCTTGAAATGATTTGATTTGCTCCCTAAATGGCTGAAGCATGTTTTCGTTTTTTTCTTTAAAATCCTTGCTTTGTTCTTTTAAAGCATCACTTGCTAAGATTTTAAATTCTTGTTTGAAACTAGTTTGAAGCTCTTTTAAGTTTTCTTTTTGCTCTACTAGTTTCTCTTGTAAACTTTCATATTTACTAGCCAGTGAGGCAAATTCCAGTTCCACAGATTGTTTGTTGTCAAACGCAAGTTGACTAGATTCCTTTAACGACGCTATTTCTTCGTTTAATTTTACAACTCTCAGTTCCTTTTCTTTAGCGACAGCTTGTATAGAACTCAGTTCTTTTTCTAATTCAGAAAATGAAGCATTACTCTTGTTTTTTATCAGTAACGCACCAATTATAAAACCTACAGTTAAACTAAGAATTGAAATGAGAATCAGCATATTATTAAAAGTAGCAAAATTAACTACAAAGAGCAATCACTGAAATCTCTACATTGACACTTTTCGGAAGTTGTGCCACTTCTACAGTTTCCCTTGCTGGAAAATCACTTGTGAAATACGAGCCGTAAATTTCGTTGATTTCACCAAAGCTTCCCATGTCTGATAAAAAAATGGAACTTTTAACCACTTGGTCAAAGCTACTTCCAGCTTCTTTTAAAATGGCGCCTAAATTTTTCATCACTTGGTGAGTTTCCGTGTTTAAATCAGCCATATTTAACTCTCCAGTTACCGCATCTAATGCTATTTGTCCCGAAACAAAAAGCATTTCTCCTGCTTTTACTGATTGATTATAAGGCCCTATAGGAGCAGGAGCATTAGTAGTATTAATAATTTGTTTTTTCATGATGTTGTTAAAATAATGATTCTTGTGTTCGCTTTTTTTCGTACTTCAAATCGGCTAGTATACCTGATTTTGGTCTTATAGTAAAGGTGTATTGTGCTTTGCTGTCGGTGGATATTGGAAACCAAGTGACAAGCATTTCCCAGCAGTGTAGTTTTCGCACAATGCTTAGGTTTGTCGTAAGTGGATCTAAATCTCTTTGTATAATTCTAACTGGTGCGCTATAACTGAATTTCCAATTCTCGCTTAAAGTAACTGCTCCCGACAAGGAAAGAACGTTAGTTAAGTTAGCGTCTTCACTTGTTGGCTTCTCGTATCGGAATGTGTAGCCGATGTCCATGTTCCATTTGAACACCGAAGGGTTGTTTTTGGTTGTTTTAACGAACAGCGCCTTTTTTAAGGCAACCCTAGTGTTTACCTCAAACCTTGTTAGTCTGCCAACTTGCTGAATGCTATCCCATAATAAGGTGTTAATTTTTGTCCCGGTTGAATCCAAAGCATATGGAGAAACTACAGCGCTAAAATTCAAAGTTTTTAAAAATCCAGGATTCGTATTTAAACCAATTCGAACATCGCTCCAGTTGAATTCTTCAGCAAGAAAATCGTAGCTACCAGTCAAATCCAAGCCTGTAATTAAATTGATTTTTTTGTAGCTCATCACCGTGTCTCGCAATGTTCTCATTTGAGCTTGTAAATTGTTTAGTATGGAATAATTAAGTCTCCAGCTCTCTCTTGCAGTAGGGGAGTGAACGCTGTAGTCTCTATTTTCATAAATAGAATATTCAACTTCTTTACCAGTCGTAGGATCGATGTATTTTCTATTGATGTCCTGGGCGTCAATGTAAAAATCAGGAGTATAACTCATAGTAACTCCTGGAGTTATAGTGTGACGGAAAGCCTTAAAAAACATACCTTCTTTTAACTTGTACATACCATAAGCCTTTGTGTTAACACCAAATCCTCCAAATTTAAAATCATAAGCTAATTTTACTTTTTTAATTACTGATTCTTGAAGAGTGTCTGCCACAACGTCTTTGTTTATGTATTTTGAATTGGCATAACTATTTACAGTTAATGTAGGCATCGAAAACCTGAAATATTTTAAAATAGGCAAAGGAATCGTGTAACTTTGGCCAATATCAAAAGTAGTGGTAGCTTTCATACCATTTTTCATCACTTCTTGCCATTCATCAACAAAAACAGAATCCACTGCAGATAATGTATTAACAAGACTAACGTTACCACTCACTTGTAGTAGTCCAACAAGTTTTCTTTTAGTCACGTTCAAATTCATTGATGGAGCAGTAAGCTTCGTGATTTTGGTGGAAAAATTTTGATCAAACCTACTGAATACTGACAGCCCTCCCCATTTCTCATTCCAACCCCAAGTGATTTGTGAGCTGTTGGCACTTTGAACAAATGAATTAACGTTGTTTTGTGTCACTAACTGTGTTTGATTATAAGTACCTGTTTTAGCAGTTACTCCAGCTTTAAAACTGCTTTTAGGGTGTGCTTTTCTGTCTTGTACGTGATTCCATATTAGATTATAATCCTTTAATATTGAATGACCCGTAATTCCAGCAATTCCAGAAATAGTGTTGTTGTGTTTTAGAGCAAGGTTACCTTTGTATTTATACTTTTTCAAATATTGAGCGTCAGCAGACAACTGAAAACTACCTCCAAAATAAATACTTGACAGGAACTCTAAATGTAAAAAGTCGTTAACAGCCCAATGATAACCAAATTCACTAATTCCAGCCTGACCAGCTAAATTGCTTTGCGAAGGAATAATTATTCCTGATTGCTTTTCACTGTTGTTCGGGAAAATTCCAAAAGGCACCCAAATAGGCGTGTGAAAATCCCTGATAACTAAATGTGTTGGACCAGCCACCATCACCTTGCCAGGAATCACCTTTAATTTAGAGGCTGAAAAATAAAAGTGAGGATTTTCATGATCACAAGTCGTAATTTTCCCATGTTTCACGAAAATGTTATTGTCAGGCATTTTTTTCGCTTGTTTGGCGTGCAAGTGTAAATCACCTTCTTGAGTGTAGATTTGTCTTATTTTTCCTTTTTGAGATTTAAAGTTGTAGTTCATTTGAGGCGCTAAAAAAAACTCCTCGCCATCTTGAAAACGAACTTTTTCAATGATTTTACCAGTGCTGTCTTTTTTTCCAAAAGCGCTCACTTTATTTGTTTCAAGGTAAATGATAATCATGTCAGCCTCGATACTCATTTCACCATAATTAACAGTTGCATTTCCGTATAAATGCAAAATTTGGTTGGCGTTATCAAGTTCAATGGAATCCTTAGCTGTGTATTCAACCTTTGTTTCTGGGCCATTTTTTGATAATGGCAAGGAAGTTGTGTCACCGATAGCAAGTGAGTCGTTATTAACTAAAACACTAGAGGAATCAATGTCTGCAGTGTCAGTAACCAAAGTTTTGGAAAAACAATTGTTAATTATTAATCCAAGTACCAAGGTGAAAGTGAACCGTCTTATGTTTAATTTAGTTTGCAACTTATTATTAACGTAACACTTGATTCCTAGTTTTAGTATCAAACAGGTTTCAAAATTACATATTTTTTAGACTTTATTGTAGCAATAAACATGCTTAAAACAAAAAGAAAGTTAAGAACAGCTAAAGGAGCAACCTTAAAGGGATTGTTTCAAATTAGTGGCTTTAGATTAAGCGTCGTTTTGTTGCTTTTCGTTTACGGAACGACTGCTCAAAACGCAAAAAAAGATTCCATTAATTTTATAGGTGAGGTTAAGACTATCGTCATAGACGCTGGGCATGGTGGTCATGATCCGGGTTGTCTAGGTTCTTCGGCAAGGGAAAAGCACGTTTGCTTGAGTATTGCATTAAAGTTGGGAAAAATGATTGAAAACTATTTTCCGGATGTGAATGTAATTTATACCCGAAAAACTGACGTATTTGTAAAACTTCACGAAAGAGCTGAAATTGCCAACCGAAATAAAGCGGACCTGTTCATTAGTATTCATGCTAATTCAGCGCAAAGCAAATCAGCAAAAGGCACTGAAACCTTTGTGATGGGAACAAAATACACGGACAAAAACCTAGAAATTTCCAAGAGGGAAAACGCTGTAATTTTATTGGAAGATGATTACCAAAGTAAATACGATGGTTATGATCCTAACTCACCTATATGGATCATCATTAATGGACTGTATCAACAGGAGTACTTAGGGCAAAGTATCAATTTGGCGAATAAAGTGGAGCGCCAATTTGTGACAAGGAACAAAAGGTTTAGTCGAGGAGTTAAACAAAGGGTGTTACTAGTAATGTACAGAACAGCAATGCCAAGTGTGTTAATTGAAGTTGGTTTTTTAACTAATGCTTCGGAGCACGCTATGCTAAAAAAGAAGTCAGGACAGTTACAAACGTCAGGCGCCATATTTAGAGCTTTTCTTGAGTACAAAAGAGAAATGGAAGGTGCTACTCCTTTGGAAATAGCAAATGAGGAAAAATTGGTGTTTGATAATTGGAAGAAAATATTTGATGGAGACAGCGCGGTAATTGATAAAGTAAAACCAGATGAGATTACTCATAACAAAGAAATTAAAGTAGATCTTTCCGAAGCAGGCGAGGTTCCTGATTTACTTATAAAGGTTCAAATTACTTCATCAAGTAAGAAAATTCCTTTAAATTCACGCAAGTTTTCAAAGGTGAAGGGGGTTGAAGAGTTTGTAGATAAAGAAATGTACAAGTACTCAGTTGGGCAGTTTGAAGAATTTAAGGAAGCAAGTAAAGCTCAAAAGGAAGCGCGAGAAAAGGGCTTTAAAGATGCGTTTTTAATTGCATTTTATAAAGGAAAAAAGATTTCGATTAGGAAAGCAAGAGAAATCATTAGTGGAGAATAACTAGACAGTAGTTAAAGATTTAAATTATGTCAAAGGAATTTAAGATAGGAATAGTGGTTGCTGCAGCACTTGGAATGGTGTATTGGGGCAGTAGTTTTTTAAGTGGTTCTAACCCTTTTAAAGACAAAACTGAATTCGTTGCTGTTTATGAAAACTTGAGCGGTTTATCTGTGTCAAACCAAGTGAGGTATAAAGGTTCAAAAGTGGGCCGAGTTAGTGACGTGCATTTTAGCGCTGAATTAGATAAGTGGGTTGTTGTTTTTTCGGTGGATGAAAAGTCATTGATAATTAGAAATAAAGCCGTTGCTGTTGTTGGAAGTGTAGATTTACTTGGGACGATGGCTATAAACTTGGATAAAGCAATGGTTGGAGATAGGGAGCTGATTTCTGGTGATACTTTGTTGTCAAAAGTAGAGAAAGGTCTTCAGGATCAGGTAGATGAACAGCTAAGACCTTTGGTAAGAAGGGTTGAGTCTTTAATTGGAACAGTTGATACGGTAATCATGTCAATCTCTCAAATATTGGATGAAAAGACACTTAAAGGTGTTCAAATGTCGTTTAAGCAAATTCCAGTTATAACTAATAGGGTGAAACACATGGTGGATCAAACGGACTCTGTTATTACAGGAATAAATAATTCTAGGTTAGGAGAGACCATCGATAACATCAATTCAATCACTAAAAATT
>JBLIBC010000115.1:0-8163 GCA_047632015.1 Glaciecola sp. | reverse complement strand
TGATCAATATTTTATGGTTGTGTTGTAAATTATATTTTATTGTTTGTATTATTGCAATATAAATAATAAATAGGTTTGAAATCAGAAACTATTAGCCGACTAGCTTTATCCGTTATCCCTAGATTGGGAGCAGTAAAAGCAAAAGAACTCGTAACACATTACGGTAGTGCAGATACAGTTTTCAAAATGGATGAAAAACAATTACTTGCCAGTAATGTAAATCCAAATATTGCAAAAAACATAACTGATCCCACACATCGAAAACTAAGTTTTGAAAGGGCTCAAAAAGAGTTAGATTTCATAGAAAAAAAAAGAATTGAACTCATACATTTTGATGGTGATACCTACCCATCACATTTGCAAAACTGCATAGACAGTCCATTCCTCCTGTTCAAAAAAGGAAACACAAACCTAGAGGCAAGAAAAACCGTTGCTATTGTAGGAACAAGGAACGCCACGTCCTATGGTTTGGGTTTCACAGATTTATTAGTAAAACACTTGGCCCAACATCAAGTTACGGTAGTCAGTGGCTTGGCTTACGGCATTGATGGTGCTGCACACAAAGCTTGCTTGAAGTACAACACCCCAACCATCGGTGTGCTTGGTCATGGATTGGACATGATTTACCCAACTGCACATCGGAAACTTGCTGCTGATATGTTGGAAAATGGTTCATTATTAACTGAATTCATGAGCGAGACGCCGTCCTTACCTGCTAACTTCCCAAAAAGAAACAGGATTGTGGCAGGAATGGTTGATGCTGTAATAGTGGTGGAAGGAGCAATTAAAGGTGGTGCTATGGTAACAGCAAACCTAGCTCATGGGTATGAAAAAGAACTATTTGCCGTCCCAGGAAGAAGCATTGATAAGTATTCTCAAGGCTGTAACTACTTGATTAAAACACAACGTGCTTTATTTTTGGACGATCCTGAAGAGCTTGCTATGGAATTAGGTTGGGAGATGTTTGATTTAAAGAAAAAATTTCAAAAGAACGATTATAATTTAGATGCGTCTTTGTCAGAAACAGAAAAAGAAGTGCTTAAAATACTATTAGACAAAGGCGGGGTTAGTAAAGAAAACTTCTGTAAAACACTCAAATTATCAATCGGAGAAATTTCGTCAATTTTGTTCGAACTGGAATTAAAAGATAAAATCATTTCAAAACCAGGGAATTACTTTGAGATTAGAATGTTGTAAGCGCTAATAATTTTGGACTGTTCTGCTAATTAAAAAGTACTTAAACTTGATGATATTTATTACCTTTGCAATCTAAAGTTAAGGAAAATGGAAAATATATATTTACTTGCTGTTCCCGGTGGAATGTCAATAGCGTTGATAGTTATAGCAGTTCTACTGTTATTTGGAGGAAAAAAAATTCCAGAATTAATGAAAGGCTTAGGGAAAGGGATTAAAGAATTTAAGAGTGCTACTAAAAATGAAGACGAAGACCAGGACGTAAGCGAAAAAAAAGAAAAATAGTTTACTTATAGTGTTATCATAAAAGATTAAGAAGGAGCTGAAAATGAAAATTTTCGGCTTTTTTTATGCCCCGATTTGTGAGTTTTGGACTCAATTGGATTCAAAGGAATGCGCAGATAAAAGCAGGATAAATGCTCTTTATTTTCTTAATTGCGCTGAAGAATTGCCTCAACATACTTGAGCACTTTTACACTAGCCCCAATGTTTTGAGAAAAATAAGCATTCAACTTGGTGCTGTCCCACTTGTCATTGACAAGAAGCTTGTTCATCGTTTTTTTAAAACTGGCTGCATCGTTTACTTCATAACCAGCACCAATTTCTTGAAGCTCTTTAGCCTCCATGAATTTGTGATTATTAGGGCCAAACACGACCGGAGATCCGTAAGAAGTAGGCTCTAGTAAATTATGAATTCCCGTACCAAATCCTCCCCCAATGTAATTAATTGAACTATACTGATACAGGTGTTTTAACACACCTACACAGTCCAAAATTAGCACTTGAGAATTGGCGTAATTCCCACCGCTATGCAGGGCCGTGCTTAGTTTAATTTTATCACACAAATTATTAATTTTAGCCAGATCAATTTCATGAGGAGCAATGATGATTTTAATGTCCTCGGTTAATCCATTTAACCACGGTAATAATACTTGTTCGTCTTCCGGCCATATGCTACCAAATACCAATGTTTTTTTCGCCGCAATAAATTGCCCTATTTCTGGAAATTTTTTACTCACATTAGCATTTCGATTTACGGCATCAAACCTCGTATCGCCTACCACTGAACATTGAGTTATTCCGTTACTTTTCAACAAATTATCACTTAGTCCGTCTCGCACAAAAAAATGTTCACATTGCTTTAAATGATTTAAAAACCACTTGCCGTAATTTCTGAAAAACACCTGATTTTCACGAAACGAAGAAGAAAAAAACACCACAGGAACATTGCTCTTAAAACAAGCGTTCAAATGATTGTACCAAAACTCATATTTCACAAATAAAGCAATTGTTGGTTGTACAATTTTAATGAAATCCCTGGCTTGTTTTTGGGTGTCCAATGGCAGATAACTAACAGTGTGTGCCTTGGAGTAATCTTTAAGTAACTCGTACCCTGATGGTGAGAAAAATGTCAATAAAATATGATGATTTGGATGATTATCACGCAGTCCATCAATTACTGTTTTCCCTTGCTCAAATTCACCATGAGACGATACATGAACCCAAATTACTGGCTTCCCATTTAAATTACTGTCCAGCTTAATTTTAAGTTTTTCCCTCCAATCCTTTCGGCCAGCAACCCACAATTGGGCTTTTTTAGAGAAAATCTGAGCCACAAAAAGCAATGCTCCGTAAGTCCTAATGGCCCAATTGTAAATGATTCTCATGCGCATTGTAAAGTTCATGCTAAAGTTATCATACTCTGCTTGAAATATCTATATTTGTTAACTATAATTTTTACACGAAAACATGAGCGATAGTCAACCAAACAAAAAAATTCAGATGGTTGATCTCTTTACTCAATACAAAAACATTGAGTCCGAAGTAAGTCAAGCAATATTAAACGTAATAGAATCTACAGCATTCATTAATGGCCCGGCTGTCAAGCAGTTAAAAGATGGAATGCAAAAGGAGTTTAACGTAAAACACGTCATTCCTTGTGCCAACGGTACAGATGCTATTCAAATAGCGTTAATGGCTTTAGACTTAAAGCCTGGTGATGAAATTATTACTACTACTTTTACTTTTATTGCCACTGCAGAAGTAATTGCTTTACTGCAATTGACGCCTGTTTTTGTGGACGTAGATCCAAATAATTACTGTATCTCACCAGCTGCCATCAAGGAAAAAATTACTGACAAAACCAAAGTGATACTGCCTGTCCACTTGTATGGACACTGTGCCCCTATGGAGGAAATATTAAACTTAGCCAAAGAACACAATTTAAAAGTTATTGAAGACACAGCTCAAGGAATTGGAAGTGGTTATACATTCACAGACGGAAGTAAAAAGTTTGCGGGGACAATGGGAGACGTTGGAACTACTTCATTTTTTCCTTCAAAAAATTTAGGTTGTTACGGTGATGGTGGTGCCATTATGACTAACAATGATGAGTTGGCCGAAAAAATGGCAATGATTATAAATCATGGTTCAAGGGTAAAATATTACCACGAAATTGTGGGAGTTAACTCCAGGCTTGACACCATGCAAGCTGCAGTTTTAAACATTAAATTACCCCTGTTAAAGGGATACAGTGCCGCAAGAAGAAAAGCTGCTGATTATTACTGTGAAGCTTTAAAAGAAGTAACTGAAATCGAAACGCCTATTGTGGAAGATTACTCAGAACACGTTTTTCATCAATTTACAATGAAAGTAAAAAATGGAAAGAGAGAAGCATTGAAAGAATTTTTACAGCAAAAAGGAATTCCGAGCATGGTTTATTACCCGGTATGCCTGCACCAGCAAAAAGCATTTGAGATGTATTCAAACGGAGAAAGTATTCCTGTATCCGAACGCCTTCAAAAAGAGGTATTATCTTTACCGATGCACACTGAATTAGATGAAGAAACTTTAATTTACATCACAAAACAGATAAAAACATTTTTCAAATGAAACGAGCCACAACTAGTTTAATAATATATGGCGAACAACATCTGATCATTAAATAAGAAATTATACACATATGAATATAGCAGTAGTAGGAACAGGGTATGTAGGACTGGTTTCAGGAACTTGTTTTGCTGAAATGGGGAACAACGTCACCTGTGTTGACATTGACGAAAAGAAAGTGAAGACACTGAAAAATGGAAAAGTCCCCATTTATGAACCTCAATTGGAAATGTTGTTCGAAAGAAACATCAAACAAGACAGGTTACATTTTACCACCTCCTTGGAAGAGGCAATAAAAGACGTAAACGTGATCTTTTTGGCACTTCCTACTCCTCCGGGAGAGGACGGTTCTGCTGATTTGTCTTACGTTTTGGGTGTCGCAGAACATTTGGGGAAAATATTAAATAAATACACTGTCATTGTAAATAAAAGTACCGTTCCTGTTGGCACAGCCGATAAGGTAAGTGCGAAAATTTCAGAAAATGCTACAGTAGCATTTGATGTGGTTTCAAATCCAGAATTTTTACGGGAGGGTTTTGCCGTAGACGATTTTTTAAAACCTGATAGAGTGGTTGTTGGAACCCGTTCTGACAAAGCTAAGTCGATCATGGAGGACCTTTACAAGCCCTTTACTCGTTCAGGAAACCCAATTTATTTCATGGATGAAAAGTCCTCGGAATTAACCAAATACGCAGCCAACTCTTTTTTAGCGACAAAAATTTCGTTCATGAATGAGATTGCTAACGTCTGTGAATTGGTTGGAGCAAACGTGGATCACGTAAGAATAGGAATGGGATCAGACACTCGTATTGGAAAAAGATTTTTATTCCCTGGAATTGGATATGGCGGAAGTTGTTTTCCTAAAGATGTAAAAGCTTTAATTAAATCATCCAGCCAAGCAAACTACGATTTTAAAATACTAAACGCTGTGGAAACAGTAAATGAGCGACAAAAAACGATTTTAATGCCTCGGGTAAAAAACTACTTTAATGGTGAAATGTCGGGGAAAAAAATTGCCATTTGGGGATTGGCTTTCAAACCAAATACTGATGACATCAGGGAAGCTCCTGCGCATTACATGATCAGAGAATTGCTTAAAGAAAAAGTAGAAATATTAACTTTTGACCCTGAAGCAATGGAAAATACCAAAGAAATTTTTGGAGAAAAAATCAGCTACGGCGATAACTACTATGAAATATTAAAAGACGTAGACGCTTTGATTATTGCAACTGAATGGTCGGTTTTTAGAAATCCTGATTTTGATAAAGTAAAGTCATTAATGAAAGGCAATGTAATTTTTGACGGTAGAAATTTATTTGAAGCATCACAAATTGAAGACCTTGGATTCACCTACTTCAGTATAGGTCGCTAACTTTTTCTAAACAACTAAACGGACTATGAAAAATACATTAATTACAGGTGCAGCAGGATTTTTGGGTTCCCACCTCGTTAAGCGTTTTTTAAATGAGGGACATCGCGTAATTGCGATGGACAACTTGATTACGGGCAATTTAAAAAACTTGGAGGAATACAACAGTAATCCTAATTTTGAATTCAGAAACCATGACGTTAGTGACTATATCAATTTTGATGGAAAACTAGATTATATATTGCATTTTGCTTCTCCTGCAAGCCCTATTGATTATTTGAAAATTCCTATTCAGACATTAAAAGTTAGTGCCAATGGGACACAGAATTTATTGGGTTTAGCAAAAGCAAAAGGTGCAACGATTTTAGTTGCGTCAACTTCCGAAGTTTATGGTGATCCTTTGGTGCACCCACAAACAGAAGATTATTATGGCAACGTAAATCCTGTTGGACCAAGAGGAGTTTATGATGAAGCAAAAAGATTCATGGAAGCTGTTACGATGGCATATCATACTTTTCACAAAGTAGACACAAGAATCATTAGAATATTTAATACTTACGGCCCAAAAATGAGGCTGAACGACGGTAGGGTATTACCTGCCTTCATTGGTCAAGCTCTCCGTGGTGAAGACATGACAATTTTTGGAGACGGGAGCCAAACACGTTCATTTTGTTATGTTGATGATTTGGTTGAAGGAATATACAAGTTGTTGCTTTCAGACCACGTTCACCCGGTAAACATTGGTAACCCTGACGAAATAACAATTTCACAATTCGCAGAAGAAATTGCCAAACTGGTAGGAGTTGATCAAAAAGTGGTTTACAAAGATTTACCTATAAATGACCCACTTCAAAGAAAACCTGACATTACAAAGGCAAAAAATATATTAAACTGGGAACCAAAAGTGGACAGAAAAGAGGGATTAGCTATTACTTTTGAGTATTTTAAATCCTTGACGCAGGCGGATTTATATAAAACGGAACACAACGATTTCGACAAGTACATAAAAAGATAATGGGGTATTTCGCACATGAAACAGCAGTTGTAGACAAAGGTTGCATCATTGCAGACGATGTTAAAATTTGGCATTTTTCACACATCATGCCTAATTGTGAAATTGGAGAAAAATGCAACATTGGTCAAAACGTAGTGATTTCCAGTGGGGTAAAGCTTGGGAAAAACGTAAAGGTTCAAAACAACGTGTCCATATACACAGGAGTAGAATGTGAAGACGATGTTTTTTTAGGTCCTTCGATGGTTTTTACTAACATTTTAAATCCAAGATCAGCTATTATAAGACGTGATCAATATGTAAAAACTTTAATGCAAAAAGGAGCAAGCGTTGGGGCCAATGCGACAATCATTTGCGGTAATAAAATTGGAAAATATTGCCTCATCGGAGCCGGTGCAGTTATTACAAAAGACGTTCCTGATTATGCTCTTTTAGTAGGTAATCCAGCCAAACAAATTGGCTGGGTCAGTGACTACGGACACAGGTTAACATTTAACGATCAAGGACTTGCAACTTGTGAAGAAAGCTCTCAAGAATATCAACTTGAAAATAATGTAGTACGTAGGATTAACTAATTAAGTCACTCAAAACCCATGGAGTATTTCAGTTTTTTCGACTTAATTTTTGCGTTAATACTGTCTTTTGTCTTAATAACCAAGGCAAAAAAGAAAAGAGATAAATTCATTAGCACTGAACCAGCTTATCAATTTTATTCAAAAGGCTTAGCTGCTAAGTTATTTGCAACCTTCCTCTTCTGCTCTATTTATCTCTTTTATTATAAAGGAGGAGACACCTTAAATTACTACAAGGGGATTAAATGTTTTTACAATGTATTTTGGAAAAGTCCTTCTGACTATTTTTATCTCCTTACCCACGGATATGGTTTAGACACCTGGGGTATTTTTGATCACGAGACAGGACGTCCTCCCAAATACATGTTTCGAGACAGCCGAACACTCCTCGTCCTAAAACTATCTAGTTTATTAACCTTCCCCGCTCTCGGAGGTTATTTTACCACCTCAATTCTACTCGCAACAATAACTTATCGTTGGGTATGGAAAAGCTTTACTTTCGTTGCTGAACGATATCCCACACTTACTAGTAAAATCGCTCTCTGTTTTTTATACTTACCCAGTGTAATTTTTTGGGGCTCTGGCATCATGAAAGATACTTACACGTTTGCCGCAAGTTGTTATGCTTTATATGCATGTAACGAAATTTTCATTAAGCGAAAAAACATTCGGAATACTACTATTGGTTTATTGATTTCGATCTATATCATCATTAGTATAAAAGCATACATATTATTCGCCCTGCTTCCAGGGATTCTTATTTACCTGAATTTTGAAAGGATTGCTAAAATCAAAAGTGTATTTGTTAAAGTTATCATATTCCCAATTATTACTGGAGGACTATTTTTAGCAGGACAAGGCTTTTTCATGACCTTTGGTGATGATTTCGGAAAGTATTCAGCGGACAGACTCTTAGAAGAAGCAGCTGTTCAACAGCAGGATCTAAAACGAGCTATATATGGGGCAAATTCTTTTGATATAGGAAATTTTGAACCTACAATTTCTGGAGTACTTTCAAAATCTCATTTAGCAATTAACGCCGCTTTATTTAGACCATACATATGGGAAGTTGGAAGTCCTACCATGCTCTTATCTGGTGTAGAAAACAGCATCTTTTTTCTTGCAAT
>JBLIBC010000114.1:0-8322 GCA_047632015.1 Glaciecola sp. | reverse complement strand
TTATTCTATTGAAATTGTTACCAATGTATGGTCCCGAACTTTCATAAGAAGAAAAAACCACACCTGTGCTGTCTTCTTCTGCTGCCAATATTGAAACACCTCCGTTCTCCGTTCCAACCCACAACCTTCCCTGTGTGTCCTCACAAATTGTTTTTATAATATCAGAATTTAAACCATCCTCCGTGGTATATGTTTCAAGGTTTTGACCGTCGTATTTCACCAAACCTTCATAGGTACCAATCCACACGTTCCTTTTTGTATCCTGAAAAAGGCAATAAACAATGTTACTGCTTAAACCGTCCTCCTGTTTTAAATAGCTATAATCAACACCGTCAAAAATGGTTAACCCACCACCCTTAGTGGCCATCCACAACAAGCCTCTTTTATCTTGCAAGATTGAAACCACATCGTTTTGAGACAATCCATCCTCCACCGTGAGGTTAACAAAGTGATAACTTTGAGCATGGCTTAAACCAAAACTAAACAGAAGTAAAAAGGTTAGAACTATTCTAGCTTTCATAGTGCAGGGTCAACAGCTTACAAAGAACGGTTTTTTTTTGTAAAAACCTGAGTTTCATGGATAATCATATTGTGAGTTTATACCGCCTAATATCTTAATTTGAATCCCAACAAAAAAGGCTACCCTATTAGAGTAGCCTTTATAAGTATTGTTATGTTGAAATTATCTAGCTGAAACTTCCTTGTAGTCTCTTAAATTTTCACCTACATAAATTTGACGTGGACGACCAATTGGTTCTCCGTTCTTCATCATTTCATCCCATTGCGCAATCCAACCTGGTAAACGACCTAATGCAAACATTACTGTAAACATTTCAGTTGGAATCCCTAACGCTTTGTATATTATTCCTGAATAAAAATCAACATTTGGATACAAGTTTCTTGCTTTGAAATATTCGTCGTTCAAGGCCACTTGCTCTAATTGTTTTGCAATATCAATTAACGGATCTTCTAATCCTAAAGCTCCTAACACTTCATCCACCGCAACCTTAATAATCGTCGCTCTTGGATCAAAGTTTTTATAAACCCTGTGACCAAAGCCCATTAATCTGAACGGATCCGACTTATCTTTTGCTCTTGCAACCCAGCTGTCTAAAGACGATCCACTTGTATGAATTTCTTCCAACATTTCAATTACCGCTTGGTTAGCTCCACCATGAAGTGGTCCCCACAAAGCATTAATTCCTGCTGAAACTGAAGAATGTAAACTAGCATGAGACGAACCAACAATTCTTACTGTTGAAGTAGAACAGTTTTGCTCGTGATCAGCATGTAGAATTAATAATTTATCTAACGCACTTACTACCACTGGGTCAATTTCATATTCCTTCTCAGAAGTAGAAAACATCATGTGTAAAAAGTTTTCAATAAACGACAACCCAGCTTTTGGTGCTACAAATGGTTTTCCTGAAAACGATTTGAATGCCCATGCAGAAATAGTTGGCAATTTCCCTAACAATAAGTTGATTGACGCATCCTTTTCATCAGTTGGATAAAATGCTGAAAGCGAACAAACTACTGATGCTAAAACTCCCATTGGATGAGCTCCATCAGGATATGCTCCATATATTTTTTTGATATTTTCATCTACATCATTTTCAGCCATGATGTTTTTCTCGAACTCAGCTGATTGACTTGCTGTTGGTAATTCACCGTTAATCAATAAATAAGAAACTTCCATGAAGGTTGCTTTTCCAGCTAAATCCTCAATCGAATATCCTCTGTACCTTAAAATACCTTTTTCACCATCTAAAAAAGTAATTGCACTTTTACAAGATCCTGTGTTTTTAAAACCTGGATCGTAAGTTACTACACCTGTCCCTCCTCTCAATTTAGAAATATCAATTCCTTGTTCTTGTTCTGTTCCTACTGTAACTGGTAGTTGGATTTCTTTATCACCAACTTTGATCTGTGCCTCTTGAGTCATTAATGTAAGTTTATTTTTTGTAAAAGAAGCGTAAATATAGCAAATCTAAATCGCGCAGAGGCGATTCAATTCAATAATTTTTGCTAAAACCCGTCAGATAAAAACGATTTTTATTAATTTGCCATCGCTAGGGATTCACTCCTGTTAATTACAAAAAAATGACCATGGGAAAACCGTCTACCGATTTTGCATTTAAGTTGAATAAAACAATGGAAGAACATTCCATTAGAATTTCCTATACTGGAGAATTCAATATTGACTTAATTAATGTTCTTTTGGGAATGTCTAGAGACGGTTCAAAAATGAGTGCAGCACACATAAAAGTGTACAACATCATGATTGAATGCTTGGAAAATGTGGTAAGACATACCACTGCAAGTGTTGAAAAACCTTACCCTGCCATTTTTGTATTAGCGCAAGATGATGACTGGCACTACGTGTGCACCGGAAATAAAATTCACGTAAATGACATTCCTTCACTGACTGAAAAAATTGAAAAAACCAACAATTCAACAAGAGAAGAATTACGATCTTGGTACAATAAAATAATGGTTAACGGGGATACGCCTGATGACTCGAACGGGGCAGGACTTGGCATAATAGACATGGCTATAAAGTCAAGAAACAAACTAAATTACGACTTCACGCCGATAGACGAATTAAGCTCGTTTTTTGTGTTGAAAATAAAAGTAAAAGCATAATAAAAAATGGAAGCATTAATATTACAAAGCAGCACCAGTACACCAGACATCAATTTTGATGTGGAAAAACTAAGCTTTACTATTCAAGGTGAATGCCGTCCAGAAAATGTACTTACCTATTTTTCACCAATTTTAAATTGGCTGAATAAATTTAAAAACTATGGCATCAATGTAGCTGAGCCAATTACTGACACCTTAGTTTTTCACTTTAAATTGGCTTATTACAATACGTCAAGCGCTAAATTTCTTTTTAATATTTTCGAAAAAATGAAGGCTATTCAAGGGGAAGGTATCAAAGTAAAAATCATGTGGTACTATGATATTCTTGATGAAGACTTACTTGAAAATGGTGAAGAATTCGAAAAAATTCTAGGATTGGATTTTGAGTTCGTTCCTATTGAATAAACTTCATTTAATTATTACTCCACAATTCCCAAAGCCATTTTTCCAGTATCTTTTTTAATACTGAATTAGAGACGACATAATTATTCACTATTACTGAAAAAGCAAAGTTTTCTCCCTTACGTGTATTAATTGTTCCCGCATAAGCTCTTACGCCGTCCATGGAACCACTTTTCCCTTTGACACGTCCTTTCGCTATGGTATTAGCAAGCATACTCTTTAAAGTTCCCGATTCTCCTGCAACAGCAAAAGATTCGTAAAATGTAGTTTTTGACTCATGACTATTCATCCAAGATATTAAATCAACTACTTGTTTGGAGCTTACTGCATTAAACCTTGACATGCCACTTCCATCATACAGTTTCATGGTTTTAGTGTCAAACTTTTCACCCAATGATCGTTTCATGAATTCAGTTCTTGTTTCACTTTGATTACCTTTTTTTTGATGAATTAAATTAAGCAAGGTTTCAGCATAAACATTGATACTCTGCTTGTTTGTTTTCCTGATAATGGAAGACACGCCAGGTGAATTAAAAACTAATAACTCCTTTATTTGCAATGGTAATTGACCAATCACTTTAGTGTTTCCGCTCACTTTAAAACCCTTAGTCTCCAATTCTTTTTTTAACAAAAAAGCCAATGCTCCTGAAGGGTCAGGCAAGGACGCTTTTACTACAAAACCAGATCGGTTAGCCGGAATTGTACCTGTGATCGTGATTTTTTTATCAGCAGGCCTGCTGAAACAATAAGCTAAATCCCTGTTGATTTTTGAAGAAGTCACTTTACTATCAAGTACCAACCAGGGTAAATTTGGTTCGGTCCGTACCACCTCCACTTTTGACCCTACAGCTCCCGATTTTAAATAAATATTCAGTACATTTTCATTTAGCACAGTCCTACCAGCTCCTGTTCCATAGTAATTTCCTATGTCTTCCCAAATCCACGTCCTTGGTAAACTATTCACTGGAAGCACGTCTTCAAACACTTTAATATCGCCCTGAACACTATTAATTCCTAACTGTTTTAAGCTTGAAATTAGTTTGTCTGTCATTTTACTTATAGAGCGGTTGTATCGTGAGGAAAGTAAAACGGGATTATAATTGGCGTCAAAAATTAAATTGCCAACCAACACGCCATTGTCAATTTTCCCAGTAATGTAAAAGGTACTTTTAATGGTCGTTTTGGATCCTAATTTATCCAGTGACAAGGCAGTAGTAAATAATTTTAGCACCGAAGCTGGAGCCAATACTTTTGAAGTGTCATGACTTGCTATGAGTTTTCCCGTATGTAAATCACGAACCATGTAACTAATACTAGCACCATCCAATTCCGGAAGTTTTTCAAAATTAAGTTGCGCTTGAATCCCAAAATGGAACTGCATAATCAACAGTAAATGAAGCATTTTTTTCATGGGTACAATGTAATGATTTTATCACTTGCATACTCAAACCACATAGCTTTTCGTGAATTTCACCGAAGCTTATTGTTTTCTTTCTCGAGGCTAAAAATGAAAACATAACCTTAGCTACGTTTTCATTTTTAAACGAAGTGAAAGGAAAAAAGAACGAGTTGAAAAACTGAACAGCTATGTGATTAGAGTATAGTACAACAATTAGACCTATCTTTGTTCATCGTGAAAGAGTTTGATTACATCATTGTTGGAGGTGGTATGGCTGGTGTCCTGTGCATGCAGCAGCTGCGTAACAAAAACCAAAAAGTGTTGATGATCACGGATCCTTCCACACCATCGTCTTCCTACATTGCTGCTGGAACTTGGAATCCAATTGCTTTCAAACGGTATATATTAAGTTGGAGAGCAAAGGAGTTTTTAGCTGAAATGAAGATTCAATATGGTGCATTGGAAAAACTACTTGATATAAATATTTACCAATTTTATCAAGTAAAAAAGTTGGTCACCCCTGGAGACGAATTAGCATTATGGAACAAACAAGCTTCCAATGAAATGAAGGATTTCATGGTAGCTAATCCCAAACAAGCCACATTCCCAAAAGACCTGTACTTAGGTGAAATAAAACAAACAGGACGGATTGTTTTAAATTTGCTTATCGACAAGTATCAGGGATATTTAAAAGAGCATGATGCCATATTATTTGAAAAGTTCAAACACAAACAACTCCTAAAAAAAGAAGGTTGTTGGGAATACAAAAACATCAAATGCAAAGGTGTTATTTTTTGTGAGGGAGCACACAGTGTGCACAATCCTTATTTTTCATGGTTGCCGCTAAAACCTGCAAAAGGAGACATAATCACCATTTTTGCACCAGAGCTAAAGCAGGAATACGTACTCAAAAAAAACATATTTGTGCTGCCATTAGGTGGCGATAAATACCAAGTTGGTGCCACTTATGACTGGAAGGACTTAACATGGAATCCGTCAGAATCGGCACTCACTTACTTGACTGAAAAACTAAAAACAATTATCAATGTTCCGTTTGAAGTAATTTCCCAAAAAGCAGGAATTAGACCAACAGCTCACGACAGGCGTGTACTCATGGGAGAACACCCCGATGAAAAAGGCCTTTATGTATTGAATGGGTTGGGCACTAAAGGGGTTTTACTTGCTCCTCTTGCCAGTAAAGAATTTGCTAATTTCGTAGTAAATGGGGTTGAATTAAACGATGAAATGAACATTCAAAGGTGTTTGAAATATTACCAACGTTAATTACATTTCCTCCAGTACAGACGTCAACTTTACTTTCCTTACCACAGTTCCTTCTTGTTGTCAGTTAATTTTTCTAAATTCAGAGACCGAACAAGATTCCACGATTATGAAAAGCATTTTACAATTAGTATTGATTATTTTATGTTCAAGTCAATTGATGGCTCAGAACCATTCTCTTGATTCTTTAACCAACCTGTATAATCTCTCTTCGGACAAGGAAGAGAAAATTGCTTTAAAATGTAAAATTAGTCAAGGCTATACAGAGATTGGAGATTACGATAATGGTGAGAAATATGGCGAGGAAGCACTTGAAGAAGCGACCAAGGTAAACAATGAAAAAGGAATTGGTTTAGCTTATTATACACTAGCAAGACTGAATCAATACAGAAGAAATTGGGACAAAGCGCTCATATACCATTATCAAGCAATTCAATTGTTTGACGCTGTAGATTCACATGAAGAATTAGCTTGGACCTACCTTAACATGGGAATCGCATTCCACGCTCAAAAAGATTATAAAAGATCCATACGATACATTAATAAAGCGTTAGAAATATTTAAAAACATAACGCATAATCAAGGTATTGCTTACTCCTATTTAAATTTAGGCCTAGCTCTTCATGACAATGGAAGCTCAGACGAAGCAATCGCTCGTTTGTTAGATGCTAAAAAGATATGTGTCGAAATTGGAGATCAGAGAGGTGTTGGATACGTACATAATATTATGGGTGATATTTATTTAAAAACTGGGAAGTTCGACAAAGCCCTGGTCGAGAATTTAAATCTAATTATAATTCGAGAAAAGGAAAATGACAAAAGGGACCTTGCTTTTTCTTACGGAAATCTGGGACGAATTTATTTCAGGCAAGGGCTTTTTGTAAAAGCTGCAGAGGCTCTAAGTACTGCGGAACGATTAGGAATAGAAATGAAGACAAAATTAGCCTTAAAAAAGGTTTATTTAACCTATTCCCGACTGGATTCAGTAAACGGAAATTACCAAGTCGCATTTGACCACTTCAAGAGTTACAATCACTACGGAAACTTGTTAAGTACTCAAGAACGTGAAGGGGAAGTTGCTGCATTAGAATACAATTTTAAAAAGAAACAAGAGGAGCAGGAAAAGATATTCCAAGATGAAAAAGTCAAAAAAGAACTGGAAAGTTCAGCAGCAGTGGAAAACAGTAAAAATATTCAATTTGCCATGATCGCTGCGGGGTCAATAATTATTATTCTCCTCTTAGTACTGTTATTCAAAAGAGGAAAAAGAACTTGAATACACATCCCTAAGCAATAAATTGACTCAGTCAATTCTTTAAACATTTATTGTTTCCAAATTTTAACAGACCCTACATAGACCAGTCTACATTTTAAGAATATCTAAAATAGAGATCTAGCATTTCATGTTTCGCCCCAAATATAAGAGCGTTAATTGTTTGATTATATTCTTTCAGTTGTAAGTTATATTGACTATTTTCAGTACGCCCTGATGACTTTTGACATGAAAAAAATTATTATAATGCTAATCACGATGTCAACATCGCTTAGCATTTTTGCACAAAATAAAGCCATCGATTCCCTGACAATACTGCTTAGTGAAGCAACGAAACCTCAGGACGTAATTACACTCAAATGTCAATTAAGCCAAAGGTTTACCGAAATCGGAGAATTTGAAAAAGGCGGTAAAATGGCCAATGATGCACTAACAGCGTCAACATTAACTGACAATTTTAAAGGCAAAGGTTTAGCATATTATAGTTTAGCACGACTTCATCAATATATAGGTGACTGGTCAAAGGCTCTCACTTATCACTACTTAGCCTTTCCAATATTTGAGGAGCTTAATTACCATGACGAACTAGCTTGGACTTATTTAAATATAGGCATTTCACATCACGCTCAAAACAACCCCAGTGATGCAATTATCTTCGAAAAAAAAGCATTGATAATTTTTCAGGAACTGAATAGTCAGCAAGGCATCGCATACAGCTACCTCAATTTAGGTTTAGCGCTAACCCTCAAGAAAAAATACAGCAAAGCCATTCAGCAAATGTTAAACGCTCGATTAATTTGTGAAGAAATTGGTGATGATAGAGGTGTAGGATATGTGCTTAGTAGCATAGCCGAAATTCATGAAAACACAGGCGAATATGAAAAGGCTATCGCAGGCAACTTGGCGTGCATAAAAATACGAGAAAAAGAAAATGACAAAATGGACATGTCTTTTTGCTATTCAAACTTAGGCGGTATTTACCTTAAACAAGGGTTTCCTAAAAAATCTGCACAAGCGCTTAAAACAGGAGAAAAGTTAGGATTGGAAGTGAATGCTAGACCCTTTTTAAGAACCATTTATCTTACATGGTCAAAACTTGACTCCTTGAATAGGAACTATAAGAGTGCTTATCGTCATTTCAAATTATATTCTCATTATGACAACTTGATAAACAGCGAAAACAGTCAACGCAAAGCTTATGAACTTCAGTACACATACGAAAAGGAAAGACAAGAAAAAGAGTTTGTTTTGATGAAAAAAGAACAAGAACTTAAAAATATAGTCAATGCGAAAGATCAACGAAACTTGATGATTGGTCTTG
>JBLIBC010000113.1:0-8363 GCA_047632015.1 Glaciecola sp. | reverse complement strand
TTTTACTTGCCAATTCAATGTCCTGTAATGCTACTAAATTTCCCATAACTAGAAACAAAGTTACATAATGTAAACTCAAACGATTTAGCTTTTCGGGAATTTCACCGAAGACTATTGTTTTCTTTCACGAGGCTAAAAATAAAAACATAGCCTTAGCTACGTTTTTATTTTTAAACGAAGAGAAAGGGAATAAGAACAAGTTAAAAAACCGAAAAATTGTATGGTTTGAGTATAAGTGAGGCTTTTAATTTTAAAGTTTAACGAAGATAAAGCAATTTTTAGAGCTTCCTTTGTCAAAAATCAGTAGGGCAGTTGATACCCTCGTTGTTGCCAAAGGATTTTTTTGATTTCCACTTTGGATAAAAAGTTAAAACGAGTTCAATTTTACTCCCAGGCATGCTACTAGCTGAAACAAACTCCTGTATGTTGTTGCCCATAACAACCCTTTGCGACAAATTCCTCAAAGGGAAAGTGGAATAAACGATGCTTCCTTTAAAAAACAAAAAGTCTGTTTTTTCTTCCATGAAATTAATGCCCAAAAATAATTCAGGGGACACCACCCATTTTAAGTCCAAAGCGCTGTTGTAAAAAAAAGAATTACTGGTCCCGCTTTTAATACCTAACATGTTCATACTTGCAACTGATACACCACCAATAGCTTGTAAATACGGATAATTAGGGATGGATAAATGCAAGGAAAGCGGAACTGAATAATACAACATTTGAAAATATCCTGTCAGTTCGCCCCCCCCTTCAGGTGTTTGATGGAAATGATACTGGACATACTTTGCTTTGAACCCTAAATGATACTCAAACGAATTCAAATTTTTCTTCCAATAATCCAATCCCGCTGAAAACCCATAATCCCCATGTGGAGTATCATCAGCACTGTCAAACAACTGACCATCACCTCCCAAAGGCTTTAGCACACCCACACTCACACCCAACATACCTCTGGAAGGACTCATGTTGTTTCTTAATGAAAATCCAGCTTGAACGCTAACACAAAGCAGCAGCAAACAACACGTTATTTTCAAGGCAGGTTTTGACAAACTACAAAGATATTTTTTTGTTTTTAGGATAAGTCACTTCAAACTCAAAGGATTTTGTTTCCTTTCCAAAAGCACCTATTTCCAACAACCATTTTAACTCGCCGGTTTCAGCGTTCACTTTAGCTGATGAACTTTCAACCAACTTGACTTTGATGGCATTATTTTTAGATACTGGAATTTGATCCAAAATTTCAATTTTAACCGCTGACTTTTTATTATTCCGAACCACAATGTCGAAAGCTTTCTTTTTTGACTGCTTTAACCCTATGAATTGCTTCCCTGATTTATCCAGTTTGGTAATCCTTTCGATCACAATATTTTTGTCTTGTCCCAGTGAAATTTCCAGCGTATCCTCAGTGTTTTCAGCATCGATGTATCCTTGTCCAACATAGGTATCCTCGAAATAAATTTTAGTTTGACCAGACAAAATGTTGTACTGTGCCCAATCAGATACTTTAGCAATTAAGTACGCTGAATTATTCATTTTAGGTGCTGAAAAATAAGCGTATTCTGCCCCTAATTTGTGCTTCTTAATTTCAACTCTTTGACGTTTCCCAGTAGAACTTATATTGTATGGCTCGTTAATTTTGTATTCACGGAATGTGATGTTCTCCACCAAAATGGCCTCTTCACTCTTAAATGATTTTGTTACCGCTAGATTATCTGAATCAGCCGAGCTATAAGCCTCAGCATTCTGAACTGAACCCCTCAACTTGAACCTACTATCTCCTTTGATTCTTGTCTGATAATTAACATACCATGTATTCAACTGTGGCGCATTTCCATCCAAATGTGGTGTTCCTGTTGCCAACGTCAATTGAATTCCTTTCCATTCCACCCCTGTGTTTTGGTACACCTCTGCATTGAATTCCATTTCAATTGGAGCATCTAACGCACTTGCTCTCAAGTTATAATAAGGACTCCACCCTGCGTTAGTCACGTAATAATTAAGCGATAAAGTAGCGGTCGCATTCACAACACTACTCAATTCAATTTCAACCTTGCCAAACACTTTTTGTGACGAACTTTTCAATCCTCTCAGTTCATTCTTAAGCTTTTTAATTTCCTTCCTGACTTTCTTTTCCTTTTGTTCTATGGACAATAAACTTCCTTTAATTAAGGGCAAGTTGCTGCGGTAAAAAATTAAAAAGTCTTCCAAATCAGCTACATCTAATACCGCTTGACCTTTGATGTCTACGTTTTTTTGAATCAACTTCAGCTCCTGCTGATTAATTTCTCGTCTGTTACTCAACAACTTCAATTCATAATTCAACGATTCCAAAGAGGTTTCCAAAGATTTTTTCTCCGCGTTACTTTCCTCGTCAGTCAAGTAATCCAAACTGTAAGTCAAACTCACAATTTTAGCACCAGGCACTTTGGCTTGAATTGAATTAGCATCTACGTATCTGCTCAGATTTTTAACTACCACCTGTGAAATACCTTTGCTCAACTTAATTTTTGCGTCACGACCTACTTGAGCACCCCTTTCAAAAACAGTAACATCCTTAATTTTTGAAACAAATTCTTGTGCGCTCCCAACTACTGAAAACAAAACAATACTCAGTAATAAAAGTGAAATTTTTCGCATGTGGCTAAGTGTAAGAATAAATTGGATTTAAAGTTAAGGGAAAAATTTGATTAGTCCGCAGTCCCAAGTAACAACTAAAAATACATAACTTAGCATCAACAAAAATTACGTATTATGATTTCCAAAAAAATAGAAAAGGCACTGAATAATCAAATATTATTAGAGGCTGAATCATCACAGTTTTATCTTGCTATGGCTTCTTGGGCTGAAGGCCAAGGGTTAAATGGAACAAGCGAGTTTTTTTACAGACAATCAGATGAGGAACGTCAGCACATGTTAAAGTTGGTGAGGTATGTAAATGAACGAGGAGGATGTGCTTATATTCCAGCAACATCAAAACCTAAAGACGATTACAAAGACATTATTCACGTTTTTCAAGAATTTTTGAAGCATGAAATTAACGTGACAAAAAGAATAAATGATTTGGTAGGAATTTGCTTGGACGAAAGAGATTTTACTACTCAGAACTTTATGCAATGGTATGTTTCAGAACAAATTGAAGAAGAAGCAACGGCCCGAGGAATATTAGATAAATTAAATTTAATTGGTAACGATAAAGGTGGATTGTACCTGTTTGACAGAGACATCGCAAGTTTAGTTGGACAGTCAGTTGCATCACCCAATGCAGGAGTATAGTACATATACTCAAACCACATAGCTTTTCGTTTTTTTCACTTGTCCATTTCCCTTTTCTCTTTGTTGAAAAACGAAACCGTAGCTATGGCTATGATTGATTTTTTCGCCTTGACAAAAGAAAAATGTTCTTCTCCACAACTCCCGAAAAGTTATGTGGTTTGAGTATAAATTTGAGGAAGCTCATTTATTTTTGAGTTTATTCTTTGAAGGGGATTCTAAAATTTAGATTTATTAAGGCGAATGAGAAATTAAAAACGCAGCATACATGTTAGTATGTGAGGCTTTTAATTTTAAAGTTCAACGAAGAAAAAGCAATTTTTAGAACTTCCCTTAAGGGAAATGAAATACTTTGATTATGTTTGTACAAAATATTTTATCATGAACATTAACGGAACAGTAGAGTTTTTACATGAATTGTTTTACAAAACATTCGAAATTTTGCCAATAATCGGGAACAGTGCTAACTACCTTTTCTTATCCGCAATGGGTGTTATATTTTTATATTGGTTGAACATCATTAAAAAAACAGCTAAGGATTAATTTAGCTTATTTGAATACATACAAAGCGACCTAGTTACATACTAAGTCGCTTTTTTTATGGACTTTTTATTGAAAATCATCATGAAAACACCAATTATCAATCGCATTGCAGTTACAAAATTAGTTTTACTATTAACGATAGTAATTATCACAAGTTCTTGTGGAGGGCATAAAAACACTGATCATTTGTTTAACCAAGACGTGATCATCCAAGAGGACAGTTTGATATCAATTATTAAAGACATTCACATCATGGATGCTGCAGCCAAACAAAACCTAATCCCTAACAATTCAACAAACATTAACAAATACAAGCAATATAAAACGGTGCTGGAGAAACATCAGGTTTCAAAAATGAGATTTGATAGCACCATTAATTTGTACACGAAACATGGCGAAAAATTTGATGAATTATACGACAAAGTGATTCAAAAATTAGTCGAGGAAGAGGAAGCCCAAGTCAAAAAATAGGGTGTTGAAATTACATCAGTTCCAAGCAGGTTTTCATGCCGCTATCATTCATAAAACTTGAAAGCAATTGCTCACGAAGTTGAAATTGAACTTCTGAAAAAGGTATTTTAGCAAACTTGTCTATGGTTTTGGCAAATTTATCAGCATTTTCACTTACCTCACAAAGCTCCTCAAGACCAGTTCCTTTAACCATTGGTGAATTAACCAAGCAATGCTTTCCGGAAAATAACGCTGCCAATAATTTAAGTTTTATTCCTGTGTTTTGGAAAGTAGGCAACACATTCATTTGTGCTTTTCCCAACAAGTCCATGATTTCATTTGAGGTAATGTCCGCTTTTAATGTGATGTTGTTTTTGCCAACACACAATTCAATCAACTCTTTACTTGGAGAATTTCCAGCAATCACCAAGGGATAGTTGGTTTTGGAAAACACTTCCTTCACCAAATAAATGGCTGCTAGGTTATTTTCACTCACCGATAAATTTCCGTGATAAAATGCAAAAAGTTCTGTTTTTTCCTGGTAAACTGGTGTTTCAAACTGATGAAATGCACTTACAAGAACTCCTTTGTTGTACTTTTTTTGAAGATACTTCGTGTCCTTTTTCGAGATGCCTAAAATTTCAAAGGCCAATGGAAATACTTTGTTTTCGTATTTCAACAACTTTTTACTTTCCGACTTAAAATACCATTTTTTAAATACTCCCTTTTCCACCGATGCCAAAAGCCTGTAGTAATCATGCTCAATGTTGTGGTTCCTCACTAAGAATTTTCTTCCTTTCAAAACTGACCTTTCCATGATAGCACAACTGTGCACACCTTCAAGTAAAATGGGATAATTATCCTTAGCTAAACGTTCAGCCAACATGTCACTGTTCCTCGAAGCCACAATAAAAGGCTTCGAATTTAACAACAGCAACGGGCTCATTTTTCGTTTATAATAATGAACTTCCCTGCAGTATTTTTCCAGCTCAGAGTCTGAAGATCTTCCGTATTGATAGCAGTGTAAAATAATTTGAACTCCAGCTTTATGAAAGCTTTTTAGCTTGTAAAAAATGTCAATCGCTCCCCCGTAATTTGCAGGAAATGGGACGGTGAATGAAACGATATGAAGAATTTTATTTTCCAGGACTTACCATTAAATTGTAGCACGAAACTAACTCTTTTTCTTCGTTTTCCCAGTTCAAATGGACACGCGCTTTTAAACAATTTTGATGGTATAATTCTCTCCTTGATTCGTCTTGAACGAGATCATTAATGCTTTTGGCAATGCTTTTGGTCGAAAACGTTTTTAACACAATTCCCACCTCGTGTTGTTTTACCACACTTGCTACCTCCTTTAAATCGGAAGCCAAAACAGGCACACCGGCATGAATGTAATCAAACAGTTTATTGGGTAAACTCAGCTCGTAATTGATGTTAGTTGGCTTGTCCAAAGTACAGCCCAAGTATGCTTTTTTAGTAATGTTTTGAAGTTTTTCAAAAGGCATTTTATCGTAAAAACTTATTTTGTGCTCCAGTTTTAGTTCAATCCTTTGAGCTTTTAAAAATGGCACCACATCACCACTTCCCACAATAACAAGCACAGCATTATTCACAAATTGCATGGCCTCTACAAGCTCCTCCGCACCACGTTGAATATTGATCCCAGCACCTTGAAGTAGGATTATTTTTTGATCAGGTAAGTTTACGAGTGATTCCTTTTTTTCTGAATGAGAACTTTCGTTTTTTAACAAAGGCATGTTCCTCATTACCCTTACTTTCAAACGGTATTTGTCCCGAAACAAGGTGGCGATGGAATCATTTACCGTGAACATTTCCTTCAAATTAGGAAGTATCCAACCCTCTATTTTTTTCCAAATATTTTGAACTTTGGGACGTGAAATCAATTCCGGAACTTCAGTAAAATATTCGTGCGAATCATACACTAACTTAGTACTTTTAAATTTTGACGCAAGATAATTTGCAGGCAAAGTATCTAAGTCGTTGCTGTGAAATACTGTTCCTTTTTTGAACAATAAAAACAAAAACAGCCTGATGTTAAATTCAGCATAAAACAACGCTCCTTTACTGAAAACCAGGTTCATTCTTTTGGTTTCATATGCTCGCCTCTCAAGGTTTAAACTTACAGACATCATCCGACCAACAAGCAACACTTCCCAGCCCAAATTAACCAAGGTCAAGCAGCTCTTGTGCACACGTTGATCACTGACCAAATCGTTACTTACCGATACAATTACTTTGGGCTTCATGGTCTCAAATATACTTTATTCACACTCATAAGTTTACAGCTTATTAAAAAAGCCGTTTTAGCAAGCGTTGTAATCCTTATTTTTATTCCAAAGTTTATTGTGGAGAACCATGGAAAAAACTACGATTCAAACAGATTACAACCTCAAAGCCAACAACACTTTTGGCATTGAGGTTTTTGCCAAAAAATACACCGAAATTAAGGATGAAGATGATTTTAAATCACTCATCAATGATGGAGTTTTAGTAAACGATACAAGACTAATTTTGGGCGGTGGAAGCAACTTGTTGTTCACCAAAAATTTTGACGGAATTGTCATCAAAAACAACATCAAAGGAATTGAGGTGTTAGGTGAAAATGATGACCATGTTTTTGTGCAAGCTGGCGCTGGGGAAACTTGGCATGAGTTTGTTTTGTACTGCATTAACCAAGGTTGGCATGGGATTGAAAACTTATCCCTAATCCCAGGAAATGTAGGCGCCAGCCCGATGCAAAACATTGGTGCTTACGGAGTAGAAATAAAAGATGTTTTTCATGAGTTAGAGGCTGTGCATATTGCGTCAGGTGAAACGCATTATTTCGATAAAAATGCTTGTGAATTTGGGTACCGAGAATCTGTTTTCAAAAAGGAGATGAAAAACCAATACCTCATTAGTAGTGTCAGTTTTAAACTGTCAAAAAAACCAAGCTTTAGCGTGGAATATGGCGCTATTAAGCAAGAGCTAGAGCAAATGAACGTGAGTGAACTAACCGCAAAAAACATCAGTAATGCGGTTATTAACATACGTTCTTCCAAACTTCCTGATCCTAAAAAATTAGGAAATGCTGGAAGCTTTTTTAAAAATCCGGTTATTGATACTGATTTATATGAGCAAGTAAAAAAGGAACATGAAAACTTGGTGGCCTACCCAGCAGGCGAAGGGAAAATGAAACTAGCAGCTGGCTGGTTAATTGATCAAGCTGGTTGGAAAGGAAAGGTAGTGGGGAATTGCGGAGTTCATGATTTACAAGCTTTGGTGTTAGTAAATCACGGTGGCGCAACAGGCGAGGAAATTTATGACTTATCAAGTGAAGTTTTACAGTCCGTCAAAGAAAAATTTGGAGTGGATTTGGAGCGAGAAGTAAACATATATTAGGAGCAAGTACAAGGAATTAAATATGGAAGCAAGTACAATTATATCATTAACAAACATCACCGCTTTTCACAGGAAAAAGCAAGTGTTAAAAGAGGTTTCTTTGGAAGTCAAAAAAGGTGAGTTTGTGTACATCATTGGGAAAACGGGAAGCGGAAAAAGCTCTTTACTTAAAACATTATACAAGGAGCTAGAAATAACGGATGGCCAAGCCAAAATATTGGAATTTGATTTAAAAAAGATAAGATCATCCAAGGTTCCGATGTTGCGTCGTTCATTGGGAATTGTGTTTCAGGATTTTCAACTGTTGCCAGACAGAAGTGTGGAAGAAAACTTGTTGTTTGTCATGAAAAGCACAGGTTGGAAAGCAAAAAAATTAATGAAAAAACAAGTGGATGAAACACTTGAACAAGTGGGATTAAAGGACATTAAAAACAAGTATCCACATCAACTTTCGGGAGGCGAACAACAAAGGGTGGTTATTGCAAGGGCAATGATTAATTCGCCAAAAGTAATTTTAGCTGATGAGCCTACGGGAAATTTGGATCCTGAGTCTTCCAAGGAAATCATGCAAATACTTACTCGAATTGCCAACACAGGAACTGCTGTTATCATGGCTACTCATGACATGAATATTGTCAATCAATTTCCTTCCAGAACATTGGTTTGTGAGGAAGGAGTATTAACAGAACAGC
>JBLIBC010000112.1:0-8382 GCA_047632015.1 Glaciecola sp. | reverse complement strand
TGAGCGATTTATTAAAGCAAGAAACAGGAAGAAGTGCTAAAGAGCATATTCATGTGCACATTATTGAAAAAGCAAAGTCGATGTTACTAGGCTCCGATAAAAACATGGGGGAAATAGCTCATAACTTAGGTTTTGAATATTCTCAACATTTTAGCAAATTTTTTAAATCCAAAACAGGTACTAGTCCATCATCCTATCGGGATATTAACTAATATCAGATAAATACACATCGTCTTACAGCCAATAATATAAAAAATTCATACACTTTTGATGATTACTATTGAATGATAAAATGGTCTTGTTGCACGGATAAACTTTCAACCAAAAGAATCTGAAGCTTTCCTTTTTGCAACCTAATTCAACAAGTAAATCCTTTTCCATTCAGGCATTCCAAGGTCAGTCATCTTATTTAGAATGAATGATTTTAACGTGACTTCGGTCTGTTGAGCTTCAATGTTCTTGGACCGTATGTTTTCACCGTAAATGATTTTCCATCGGCTAAAGAGATTCTCTACGAGTGCCCGTTGATGATAATCAAACTCTCGTTTCCATCTTGATTTTCGATGTTCCCCGATATACTTAATGGCTTCATTTCTTTGATGGGTCTTATTGTCTGCAATAGCATTACGTCTTGTTGGTATGATGACTTTTGTGCTTGGTTCAGTTAGCTGGTACGAAGACTTAGAATCGTATCCACCATCAGCAAACAGGGTGTCAAACTTAACATCAACAGTATCGATAGCTTCTGATAATACTGATATGTAGGAGACTTTTGAGTTGGTGGATTTATTGAATAGAATATGTCTGGTGCTTACGTTAATCCCAGCGTGTATCTTAATGAACTTTCGTCTTCTTGCTCTTCTGTATTGTGATTCTGTCCATTCTTTTTCGCCAGAACACTTAAGCCCACTGGCATCAATTGCAAATACTATGTTCTCTTTACCATTCTACTTCTTAAGTTTATCTCTTACATCTAATGTCCTTTTCCTCCTGCATAAAGTAGTATAGTCAGGTACGGCTAATTGGTAGTTGTGAAGTTGGAGTAAACTCGATAGAAAACCTTCAGTTTGCCTTAGTGGCAGGCTATAGACGTACGAAAGAATTAAAGCCAGTTCAATTGCTAAATCGGAATAAATAACCTTACCACCCTTAGTTTGCTTGCCTTTGTAATTCCAGTTTAAGAATATGTCTTTATCAATCCAGAAGTCTAGTCTACCTCGTTGCTTAAGGCTGTTGGTATAGGTACTGCTGTTGGTAATCTGTTGTTTGTAGGCTCTCATTCTACAAAATTAATAACTTTAATTTGTGGAAGTTATCCATGCAACAAGACCTCCTAAACATTGATTTCTTTGGAATTGCATATAAACCTTATCAATAAAATACGATTGAAAATTACCTGTATAATAACGCTGTAAAAAAAAGAAAATAAATATTGACCTTTAGATTTTCAGCTCCAATGTAATTAACTTCGTTAGAGATGAGCGATTTAGAAAAAATTTTAAATATTGATATTGAAACCGACCTTAGGCACTTTAAAAAAGGGGAATTAATTCAACAACCTAATCAAACAAGAGCGAGTGCAATCTATGTTAAAAAAGGGCTTATCAGAAGTTATATAATAGACAGTGCTGGAAAAGAACACATTTACATGTTCGCTTATGAAGGTTGGATTACTGGTGATATTGATGCCGTTGAACTTAACGGATCAACTAAGTTGTATATTGATTGCCTAGAAGATTCAGAAATTGTTTTTTTGAAAAAAGACCATGCTAAACAGTCTGAACTTTCAAAAGAACAGATGCTTCAAACTATGCAAAAAATTTGGCGTAACATGTCTAAATTGCAAAATAGGATTTTAATGCTTTTAGGTTCTCCAGCAATAGATAGGTATAAATCCTTTATAGAGATATATCCTGAATTACCTAATCGAGTTCCTCAAAAAATGATAGCTTCTTACTTAGGAATCATGCCACAAACCCTAAGTACAATTAGGAGTAAAATTGCAAAAGGAAAATAACTTCATTTCTTCATCTATGTGAATGTATAACAAGTGATATGTGCTGACTTTTGTATAAATCAAAAATCATATCAAATGAAAAAAACATCACTTATTATCAGAATTATTTTAGGATCAATAGTACTCGTGTTTGGAGTAAACAAGTTCCTGCAATTTATGCCTACACCTCCCCTACCAGTAGAAGCAAATGAATTTATGAATGCATTACTTAAAACTGGCTACTTAATGTATGCAGTGGCAATCATTGAAATCGTAACTGGATTAATGTTGTTGATTAATGTATTTCAACGATTAGCGCTAGTATTACTTTTCCCAGTTTTACTGAACGCTTTTTGGTTTCACCTTTTCTTAGATCCTTCTGGAATTGCAGGAGCTTTTATTTGCATGGCAATGAATCACTTCTTATTTTTCGCAAATAAAGAATCGTACAAATCAATACTTAAGTTTAGATAAACACGTCAGACAAGACCTAATTTGATTTCAAACCTTAAATTTTAAATATTTTGAAAACACAGTATAAAAACGAAGATTTAACCATCCATTGGGATCAATCAAAATGTAGCCATGCAGGTGTATGCGTAAGAACATTGCCTAAAGTATACAACCCTCGAGAAAGACCATGGGTAAAAATAGAAAACGCATCATCTGAAGCGTTAAAAGCCCAAATAAGCAAATGTCCTTCAGGAGCACTAAGTTACACCCTTAATGATAACAACGAATTATGATGAAAGATACCCTAAACGTAAAAGGATTTTTAGGTGAGAAAAACTACTTGGTAGAATTGAACACAACCAATCACACCATAATGGTAGACGAACCAGAATCTTTAGGCGGGTCTGACAGTTATCCAAATCCTGCTCAGTACTTACTATCAGCATTGGCTTCTTGCACCGCTATAACAATAAAAATGTATGCCAAGAACAAGGGTTGGGAAGTGGGTAAAATAAGTGTCGATGTAAAATTAAAAGAAAAACTTGTTGATGGTAAAAGGATAAAAAAAATGGTCAAAGCTGTCGGATTCGAAAACCAATTGGAAAGCTCTCAGATTGATCGTTTACTAATCATAGGATCAAAATGTCCAATTTCAAAACTATTGGAACAACCAGTAGAAATGGAATTTGAAAAATTATAATCAATGAAAAAGAACATTGTAATTCTTATTTTGGGAGTCATCCTCATTGGGTGCTCCACAAAGAATAAAACTAAAACAGAAAAACAGATGGAACCAAGAATATTAGCAATAGGAAGATTACAGTCCACTTTAGATGTACTAGTTGAGGAATGGGAAAGATATGGCAGAAATGTAATTGCCAGTAATTCAAAGGAAAAGATCAAAGAAATAATTGAAGGAGAGTCAATAGATTTTATTGCAATTGGAGGTGGATTACCGGACGATCAAAGAGACGAAATGGTACAATACATTGCTACCCTTGATCCAAACATTGAAGTACATCCAATTCCCCGAGCTGATGAAGATTTTGGACCATATAGCTTCATTCCCTTTCTTAACAACCTTGCAATAATGCATAAAGTTCGAAAGGCAAAGAAAGAACAGTAGAAAAACAAAGTATGTCTGAAGTTTCTCGTATCAGTAAATAATTTGGATTCAAACCTCCTACAAACAAGTGTTATAAAGGGATTAAAACGAAAATTAGTTTAACAATCCCGTCTACTATCCTAACGGGAATTCGAACCAATCAACACTGTAAATCAGCACCTTACAATAATTGAAAAATATTCAAAAACAGAAAACCCTTGACTAGCAAGGGTTTTCTTTGTTTTGTGATCCAGCTAGGATTCGAACCTAGGACCCTCTCCTTAGAAGGGAGATGCTCTATCCAGCTGAGCTACTGAACCGTTATCGTAATAAATTACTTGGCGCAAAGATAGTATCTTTTTTTAATTCTTTGTGCTTGAAACTTGAATTCTAGTTAGGAATCTTAATTGTGGTACTTTTTTAGGGTCTCGAGGCTGATTCGGCCTTCGTATATCGCTTTTCCTACTATTGCTCCGTAAACTCCTATTTCTTGTAGTTTGATCAGGTCGTCTTCGGTGGTGACTCCTCCGCTTGCTACTAATTTGATGCCTGGGAAGGCGATCATGATTTCCTCATACAATTCGTTGGCGCTTCCTTGTAACAGGCCGTCTTTGGATATGTCGGTGCATATCACGTACTCGATTCCTTTTGCTCGGTAGTCTTTTAGAAAGTCAAATAAATCCAAGGAAGTGGTTTCAAGCCACCCTCCTACTGCAATCTTTTTATCGTGGACGTCTGCACCTAGAATTATTTTTTCGGCGCCGTATTTTGCTATCCATTCGGACATGATTTCAGGATTTTTGGCTGCTATGCTGCCTCCTGTAATTTGCTGTGCTCCACATTCAAAAGCCAAGGTTATGTCTTCGTTGGTTTTTACACCTCCTCCAAAATCAACTTTTAAGGACGTATTGCTAGTGATTGTTTTTAATACTTGATGATTGACAATGTGCCCACTTTTTGCTCCGTCTAAATCCACTAAGTGCAAGTGCGAAAACCCTGCGTCTTCAAACATATTTGCAACCTCTAATGGGTTTTCGTTGTAGGTTGTTTTTTGAGAGTAATCACCTTTTGTTAACCTAACACATTTTCCGTCGATGATGTCGATTGCTGGTATGATAATCATGGTAATGCAATGAATTTTTTTAATAATTGCTCGCCCACATCACCGCTCTTTTCAGGGTGAAATTGACAAGCGTAAAAATTGTCTTTTTGAATGGCCGCACTGAATCCTTTGATGTAATTACATTCAGCAATGGTGTACTCATTTACAGGCACGTAGTAGGAGTGCACAAAATACAATTGGTTATCCTCATTGAAACCGTCAAATAGTGGCGATTTTAACTTGCTTACGTTGTTCCAGCCCATGTGCGGTATTTTTTCATCTCCTGTAAATTTTTGCACGTTGGCATCAATTATTCCTAGTCCTAGGACATCACCTTCCTCTGAATGAGAACACATTAATTGCATGCCCAAACATATTCCTAATACTGGCTGAGTTAATGTTGGAATAAGTTTGTCAATTCCGTTTTCTTTTAATGCTTCCATAGCTGGTGCAGCTGCTCCAACACCTGGAAATATAATTTTATCTGCCGATTTAATGACGGTGGGATCATTGCTTAATTCAGCTTCAATTCCTAACCGGTTTAAAGCGTACTTTACACTTTGAACATTACCAGCTCCATAATCAATAATTACTAGTTTCATTATGCTAATTTTCTTCTTTATTTTCTGAGCTACTTTCTTGTACTTCCTCTTGTATGCCTTCTTGGTTATTCTTTTTACTTTCTTTTCCTTTCGCTTTCAAGGCTAATTTTGCCTTAATTTCATCCATCCTGTCCACCTTGTTGCTTCTCCTATACTGTACTGCTGTTTGAGTAAAAAACCTGTGTTGAGTTAAAAAATTAACTTGAATAGGATCCCAATCTTCATCATTTTTTAAAACTCCATGTTCTAACAACTCTCGTTTCAAAGAATCGGAGATCGTGTAAAACTCTTCTTTGCTTCTGCCCAAGTAATCTAAATCAGCATCACACATAATTTCCTCAAGGATATTGGTAGGGTTTTGAGGGATAGTCGTTGACATGATCATTCCTTCAATCCGCTTAACTTGCTTGTTAGTAAAACCATACTTGGGTAATATTTCTCTGGCAAGATTTACACCTTCTGGTTCATTACCAGCGTACTTTCTTAAAAATCCTGAATCATGAAACAACGCAGCTACTTTAATAAGCATTTTCTCCGCCTTATCCACATCTTCACCTTTAGCTATCCTTTCAGCAGCATTTATCACATCAATCGTATGATGTAATCCATGATAATGCAACCCGTCAGGTAACTCATTTTTCAATTTAGCAAGCATGAATTTTTTTACGTTACGGTAACCAATTTCACCGTAAACATTGAAATTTAAATGATCTCTTAATTTCCTGTTCGCTTCCCACCCTTCTTTGTCTGCACTGTACAGACGCTTAATTCGCTTGACATAATACATGTCAATTTTTCCTTTGTTTTTTACTTCAAATTTCCCTCGGTACTCACAATCAAAATATTGTTTGATTTTATTAAAGGTTGCCTCGGAAATATTGATTTTACCTGCTTCCCCACTACCTTCCATTCTGGAGGCAATGTTTACGGTATCACCCCAAACGTCATACAAAAACTTCTTTTTACCGATAACTCCTGCTACTAATTCACCTGTGTGAATACCTACTCTCAGTTCCCAAAGCGGTTTATCACTCCCTTCTCTTTTTTTCTTCTTCTCCTCGATGTATTTCAAGAAATCCATTCCTGCAAGAACGCAATCAACAGGATGCGTTCGGTTTCTTTCTGGAATCCCACCTACACACATGTAAGCATCTCCTGAGGTTTTAATTTTTTCTACGTTGTATTTATCAACGATATCATCAAAATGCGCGAATGAATCGTCTAATTCCGCAATTAGTTCAGTTGGTCGTAAGTTTTCGGAAATTTTTGTGAAATTTTTAAAATCTACAAACATTACCGATGCTGACTGATAATTTTTTGGTGCAGCTTTTCCCGTTTCTATGATTTCTTTAGCTACATTTCGAGGGAGCATGTTCAGCAACAATTTTTCATCCCTATGAAGTTCTTCCTGTAACAAACGCTTTTGCTCCTCCAACGCAGCTTTCTGTTTTTCTACTTCCTCTGTTCTTATTTTTATTTTTTCCTCCAGTAATTTTTGCTGACGCTCAAAAAAAGAAACCCTTGAAAAATAAAATATAGGACCTGAAACTAAAAAAACTAGTACCATTACAAACCACCAAGAATACCAGAACGGTTCCGTTGATTGATTCAATAATATAAGCTGTAAATCCCCCATTAGTTTTAGTTATTGCAAAGTTACAGAATTACAAGTGTTTTGCCTTAGGCAAACAAGCTATTTCATTAAGTTTGTGGGATGAAACAAAAACTCATATACATTGTACTGGGGCTATTTGTATTACTGAGTACCTTTGTCCTACTTAATTTTAACGGAACGGGAGGTGTTGGTGACAGTGTCCTTCATTACTTGTTTGCAAAACATGCTCCTGCTCATCCTGAATTATATTTTAACCATTGGGCAAAACCATTCTTTACCTTATTAAGTAGTCCGTTTGCACAGTTTGGTTTTGCAGGAATTAAAGTATTTAACGCACTTGTTTCCTTATTCACCATATACCTTACGTATTTAACTGCGGTAAAACTTCAACTTAAAAATGCCATTTTAAGTGCCATAATATTAATTGCCACTCCACTATTTTTCCTGTTAACTTTTTCAGGATTAACGGAACCTTTGTTTGGTTTTTTTGTGATAGGAGGAACCTATTTTGCTGTAAAAAAACAATATATTGTAGCTGCAATTTTACTTTCCTTTTTACCATTCATTCGATCCGAGGGGTTGATAATCGTGGGGGTATTTGGCCTGTTGTTTTCATTTAAAAAACAATGGAAAGCTATTCCGTTTTTGGCTTTAGGACACATCATATATTCTATAGCTGGGTATCATGTATATCAAGACATACTTTGGGTATTTACAAAAATACCATACGCTGAAATGAACGATAATTACGGTAATGGAAAACTTACTCATTTTGTGACTCAACTGATGTTTGTGGTGGGTGTTCCTATTTACATTTTATTTTGGTTGGGCATCATTGCCATGGTTTGGAAAAGCATTAAAAAAACAATTCAACTTGAAACTCAAGTGCTGGTGGGGTTAGGTTTTGTTGCCTTTTTTGTGGCACACAGCTTATTTTGGCACTTAGGAATTTTCAATTCCATGGGGCTGAAACGAGTTTTTGTAGGAATTGCTCCGCTAATGGCAATTATCGCGCTGATAGGTTACAACTTTGTAGTGGAGGAACTTTTTAAAAACAAAAAATATCCAAGGATTATATTACAACGTTTTTTACTTATTTACATGCTGGTATTTCCCTTCACCTCTAACCCTGCTGCTCCTAAATGGGAAAAGGCATTGAATCTTTCCGGGAGTCAAACATGCGCTTTAAAAATTGCTGACTATTTTGATGAGCATCCAACACTACATGCAAAGGAAAAAATAAGATTCGTGTTCATTGACCCATACTTGAGTCAAGCCTTAAACATTGATCATTTTGATCCTGCAGTCAGAACTGAATTAAACTCTGGAGCACTTGAACAACTTAAATCAGGAGACATTGTCATATGGGAAAATTGGTTCGCAGTGGTTGAGCGAGGAATCACCAAAAAATCCTTGGATGAAAATCCTCAACTTGAGTTTATGTTTGATAGTAATGTATGGGATAACCGTGACATTGAATATGGAGTTTACAAAGTAAAATAAACCACT
>JBLIBC010000111.1:0-8439 GCA_047632015.1 Glaciecola sp. | reverse complement strand
ACTTAAGATTAGCCAAATATAAAGATGAATCAAATCCTTTGGAAGATGGTTCTCTTGACAACTTTAAAGTGCATGAAGTTGATATAACTAAAATCACTAAAGAAACATTAACCAACACTGGACTTGGATCAAAAATTATTGATCGATGTAAAAACATGTTTGTTCTCGGGTTTCTTTATTGGATGTACAACAGGAAACTAGACAACACCATTAAATTCATTGAAACTAAATTTAAAGGGAAAAAAGACATTATCGAAGCAAATATCGCTGTTTTAAAAGCGGGGCATAACTACGGTGATACTGCTGAAACTTTTACAACAAGATATGAAGTAAAACCTGCAAACATTGCTCCTGGAACATACCGAAATATCATTGGAAATGAGGCAACAGCTATAGGACTTATCGCTGCTGCGAAAAAGAGTGGTTTGGATTTGTTTTATGGCACCTACCCCATTACTCCAGCTTCTGATATACTTCATACACTTTCAAAGCACAAAAACTTTAATGTTAAAACTTACCAAGCCGAAGACGAAATTGCTGCTGTTTGTGCAGCTATTGGCGCTTCTTTTGCTGGAGGTTTAGGGATAACAGCTTCGTCTGGACCTGGAATTGCTTTAAAAGGTGAAGCCATAGGCTTGGGAGTAATTTTTGAATTACCACTTGTTATAATTAACGTGCAGCGTGGAGGTCCAAGTACTGGATTACCAACTAAAACGGAACAATCAGATTTGTTACAAGCATTTTATGGAAGAAATGGCGAGGCTCCAATGCCAATTGTAGCAGCTAATTCCCCTTCCGATTGTTTTTTCGCTGTTTATGAGGCTTGTAGAATTTCATTGGAGCACATGACACCTGTTTTCTTTTTGTCCGATGGATACATTGCTAACGGATCAGAGCCATGGAAAATAATTAACTCCGATGATTTAGATGACATCAATGTCAACTTTGCGAAACCAAGAAAGGAAGATGACGACGAATTTTTACCATACAAAAGAAACGAAAAACTAGTGAGACCTTGGGCAAAACCAGGGACAAAAGGATTAGCTCACCGGATTGGTGGTTTAGAAAAAGAAAACGAAACAGGAAATGTGTCATATGATGCCGACAACCATCAGTTGATGACAGATATACGTCAGGCAAAAATTGACAAAATTGCTGATTACATTCCCCTTCAAAAAATAGACAGTGGAGAAGATTCAGGTGACTTATTAATGTTAAGTTGGGGATCAACTTACGGAGTGGTAAAAACCGCTGTGCTAATTGCTCTGAAAGAAGGTAAAAAGGTAAGTCATGTACACTTGAGGTACATCAATCCTTTGCCTAAAAATTTAGGGGATATTTTGAAAAGATTTGACAAGATTATCATTCCAGAAATGAACAATGGTCAATTAGTGAAAATTATACGAAGTGAATATTTAGCTCCAGCGGAAGGCTTCAGTAAAGTAAAAGGTTTACCATTTGCAACCGAGGAATTGACAGCAAAAATTAATGAAACTTTAGGTACTAAAGTAAGTGCTTAATAAAGTGAGATAGAGGCGATAAACAACAGTTAGACATGGCAGAAGAAGTTCAAAATAAAAAGTTAACATCAAAAGATTACGCAACCGATCAAGATGTGAAATGGTGTCCAGGATGTGGCGATTATTCTATATTAAAACAAGTGCAAACTGTATTTGCAGAGCTAGGCTTGGAAAGAGATGAAACAGTTTTTGTTTCAGGAATAGGCTGTTCTTCAAGATTTCCTTACTACATGAATACTTACGGTGTTCATAGCATACACGGAAGAGCACCAGGATTTGCAGCAGGAATAAAAGCAATTAATCCGGACTTAAATTTATGGCTAATTTCGGGAGATGGTGATTCTTTATCTATAGGTGGAAATCACTTTATTCACCTGCTAAGACGAAACATCAACCTGAACCTACTTTTATTTAACAACCAGATTTATGGTTTAACTAAAGGGCAATATTCTCCTACTTCTGAAAAAGGTAAGGTAACTAAATCAACTCCATTTGGAAGTGTTGATCATCCTTTTAATCCAGCAGCATTAGCTTTAGGAGCTGACTCCACCTTTTTTGCAAGAAGTATTGACAGAGACCCTAAACACATGCGTGAAGTTTTACTTCGTGCTGAGCAACATAAAGGGACTGCGCTGGTTGAAATATATCAAAACTGTAACATCTTTAACGATGGCGCTTTTTTCACGTTTTCCGATAAAGCCACAAAATCTGACAATGTGTTGGTCGTGAGACAAGGAGAACCTTTAATTTTTGGAAAAGAAAACGAAAAAGGAATCATCTTAGACGGTTTCACTCCTCAAGTGGTTAACTTAAGTGATGTGTCGGTTGACGATTTATGGATTCATGATGAAACAGACAGGGTTAAGGCAAGTATGTTATCTAGGTTTTTTGATGACAATGCAAACGTTGAGAATGCTTTACCAAGACCATTTGGTGTTTTTTATAGCGAACAAAGATCCACCTACGAAGAGGAGATGTTGGCCCAACTGGACAAACACATCGAATCTAAAGGTGAAGGTAACTTAGATGCTTTATTGAAGGGCAACAACACTTGGGACATTAAAAAATAATTAAACTACTAGAGACACTTTCTAAACACCTTTTAGGCTAAGGGGTTACTGGTGAATTTAGAGAACACCTCACCTGTTACGAATTAAATTCGAACGCATTAATAATGTGGAACCTCAGTGTTTTTTTTAGTACAGACCTAGATTAAAAACACCTTATTTTCAATTCTGAATAAAAAAAAGGTTCCCAATTAATTGGGAACCTTTTTTTTGTAATTGCATGAAGTTAAACTACTTGAGCGATACTTCAGTAGAACCGATTTTTGCACCTTCACAATATAATTCAACTTTATACCTTCCCGGATCAAACTCGTCTTTGAATAAAGGCTTTCCGTACATCATTAAATCCTTCGTTTTGTTGGTGTACTCTACTTGAGTCTTTACAGTGTAAGCCATATTTTTGCTTCCCATTTTGAAATTACTACCTCCGTCTGTCATGATTTGAGAATTAGGACCGGTAATCACCATGTAAACTGTTTTAAGACCTGCATTAGCCACATCGTTCTTTGGCAAAGTAAATCCAACTCTTAACTTTTCTACTCTTTTCGCTTTAGCGGACACTTTTTCTCTTCCTCTTCTAACTACTCTGATTCCATCAGCACTTAAATCTGAAACGTTTAAAATAGCCGCTTTTTCCACCTTCCCTCTAAGTATATCTCTTTCTTCAAGAAGAACCTCTGTACTTTCTTTTTGTTTTACTAAATCAGCATTTAATTGCTTTTTTTCAGCACTCAGCTTCTCGTTCTCTCCTAATAGGTCTTTATTTCTTTTCTTTAATTTATTTACTTGATTATTCAATTCCCATTGTGACGCTTTCAATTTACGATATGCTAAAGCAAAACTTTCCGGATCTGAAGCTTCTCCACCTGAGGCTTCCATCAATTGTTTCATTTGTTCCTGTAAGGCCAACAACTTTTTCTTGTGCTTGTCGGCTTCCTCACGAATAGCAAGATGCTCCACTGTCAATTCCTTTAAACTCTCGGGAGTAGATTCGAAACCTATTGTTTCAAGCATGGAGCTTATTTTCTCCATCTCATTTTTCAACTTTTCAGTTCGTGCTGATTGGCTGCTGCTTTGCTTAACAGGCTGCTCTTTATCCGTATTTAAGACCTTATAGCCTAAAAAACCAGACAAACAGGTTAATCCACCTAATAAAATTATAAGGATTATAATCTTACTTTTACCTCCTTTCTTTTCCTTCTGGTCTACTGAATTTTCCATCGCTCAATTATTTAATTTTTCAACTGTCGACAAATATACTTTATTTTAATTACTTATGCCCACCGCAACATTAAAATCAAATGCTCAAACAGCTATTGACCTTCGTTTATCCACAAACTTGCTTTGCTTGTAACCGAGAACTTAGGGCAGATGAAACACAAGTGTGTATGCATTGCCAACAGGATATTCCTACTTTCGATTTTGAAAAAATGGAAGGAAATGAGGCAGAAAAGAACCCCGTTTTTCAATTGTTTTGGGGTAAATCTAATGTCCATTATGCCACAAGCTGTTATGAATACGTTAAAGGTGAAAAGCTTCAGAATTTAATTCATGAACTGAAGTACAAAGGCCGAAAAAACTTAGCAAAATTCTTTGGGGAAATAATGGCACGAGAAATCAATGTCAACCTCAAATTTCAGGATATCGATGCAATTTGTTTCGTACCCTCAAGCCAACAAAAAACTCGAAAAAGAGGATATAACCAAGCTCAAGAATTAGCTACATCAATAAGTAAATCCGCTGGCAAACCATGTCTGGATATTTTAGCAAAAAAGAAAAACACAGCTTCGCAAACAAGTAAAAATGTTCATGACAGACATTTTAACCTTGAGAATTCTTTTGCAATCAATAAAAAAGTAACGTTGTTAAATAATTGCAAACACATACTCTTAATTGACGATGTCATTACCACGGGAGCTACGTTGAATGCGTGTGCAAAAATTATTGAAGGGAATTTTGATGTTAAAGTGAGCGTACTGACTTTAGCATTCAGACACCTGTAACAGTTACGTGACACCACTTAACTAGTAACCGTTTAATCGATTTTCTCTGTATAATATATCTTCACCTCAGCACTGTCTCGCAAAAAGTTAATTTCACCAACAGTCACTTTAAAAATATCAAGACCAGTTCTAGCACGTAAGTCGTCTATTAAAGCGGTTCTGTTTTCAGGTTTAATGAGTTCAATTTGTTCGTAAATCAAAACCTTACTTTGCTCTTTGTTCTTAAACCACAAGGTCTCTATCCCGTAAGTCGTTCCCACAATAACAAAGTTGGTGAACAGCAATTCAGCCATGCTTATTGATTTATTAGCCAAGGCGTTAATCATGGCGAGTCCAATGACAATAAATAAGTAAGTCATCTCCTTTATTGGTAAGGCTTCTGTCCTATAACGAAGAATCCCAAATACAGCAAACAAGCCCATAGCAAACCCCATTTCCATAGGAACCTTCCTGAGTAAAACACAAATGAAAAAGGTTAATAAATTGAACATAAAGAACGTGAACAAGTAATCCTTGTCACGGTTTTTTCTGTAAAAAACAAAGCGAACTACTGTAAACAAGAAAAACAAATTAATGAAAAACTTAAACAGTAATTTCCCAAAATCATCTTGATCAAACAGTGGTATTCCAAAAACTTCCATTGTTATATTTTATAATTCTTACCGAATTTACTCATTTATTCTTTACTGGTTTTCTTACCATACTCATTTCCGTACAAGTACTTTTTTACATCATCTCGGTATCGGTGAACTTTTTCGCCATCCACCTTTAACGTTGACCCCTTTTCAATTAAATCTACCTCTTTAAAATTCTTGTAAATAACTGATCTCGCTACTAGTTCAGCTGGACCGTATTCTTGTTTTTTCTGAAAAACCACATAGCCAACTTCCACATTTGTCAAACTTGAACTGTCAATGACAATTTTAGATAAATCTTTAGCAACTAGAGCTAAAGAAACCGAATCTATGTGGCAATTAATAACTTTAAAATCACTCTTTTCCCCAGCGCTTATTGCTTTGTCTTCTACAAGTCTGATTACGGTATTTGCAATTGTTAAGATAGAACCAGACCCATCAATGGCATCATTTCCTATTTTAGTGAACTTACAATTGTAAATGTTGCCTTTACAATAATCGGCATCCAACGCATCGGAGGCACAAGAAGTGAACGATGAGTTGTTAAGGTTAAAGTCCGAATGCACAAAATTAATGGCGTCCTCACTGGCGTTAGATAAAAACTCACAAAATTGAATATCAACAGGTGACTCATAAAAAGTGACCGCCCCTGTCAAAGTCCATGATTCATTTTCCACTGAACTTAAGTTATCAAAACGCGCATGTTTCCACTCCGACTGAGCTTTTGCCTTAAGGACATGAACCCCCTGCCCTGTTGTATCAGAACTATAAACCAGCACTGGTTCTTTCAAAGTTCCATTAATGAATATTGGTGAATACGAAACAATTGAAGCTCCCTTTTGCAAATCAATTGTTTGACCTTTCTTAATTAAAAAGGAGTAACCCTGTGGGATAATTAATGGTACTGTTAGGGTGACTGATTGATTTTTAAACAAAACCGTATCACCTTGCACTTTTAAGCAAGTGTCGATAGTAACCGATCTTGGTTTCTCCAAGTTGTTTTCATCATAAGACAAGTTCCAATTTAAATCAGGTAAAAACTTTTCCAATTTGTGGCCGTCAATAAATCGTGTTCCAGCTACTCGTTCTTTTTCATACTCTTGAAACTGAACGCATTTTTGAATAACGCTTTGCTCATTAAGTAGTGAACCAAACAATGAATCTTTACTTTCAGCAGCATGGTACGAAAACACCTCTATCAAATTACTGATGGGATTTAAGTAATAGGCGAACTGTAAGTTTTTGGCTGAAAATGCCTTATATAAGGCCAAAAATGTTCCGCATTTATCAACGTCAAACACTTGCCATGTTGGTACAGTATGATTTTTCCAAGCGCTCAATTTACTTTCAATAGTATGTTTTGCTTTCGCTTTTATGTCTCCCTTTGGAACATGTATTATTTTTACCTGACCATCATAAATAAAAGCAACCCCGTCTTTTCTTTCATGACTTTCGAGCAATATTTTGTTGATTCGTTCTTGAAAATACCACAACCTTGTAGGTGATGGTGAATATACATTTACAAATTTGGATTTAAGACCAAGCACCCCTTCCCTTTCCAGTACTTCTTGAAATAAATTTTCAACTGCAAATTCTATGAACTGTGTTGAATCCTTAATTGCTAATGCATTAAATACTCGCTTAGAAAACAAAGTATTCTTTCCTTTGATCTTAACCCGGTAACGATTTTTTTTTCTTTTGATTACAGCAAGCATTTCAGACTTTTTATAAGTCATCGAGAATTGCTCTTTGTCTTGTTCGCCAACTATTTCTTTTGAAAATTCTAAATTCGGAAAAATACCGTTGACAAGTTCATCCTTATTTACCTCATCCACTGTGCATGAATACAAAAGTATGGCAAATGCTATTAAAGTCTTTTTTATCACTTTACTAAGCTACGGATATTCAATAAATTTATTACTCACAAAAATTAATCTCAAAATAACCGATTATTTAGACTTCACTCCTTATTTTTAACACGTATGCTAAAACAATTGTTTGTCCTCTTAACGTTTTGCACCCTCTCGATAGCGACAAAAGCGTCGGTTCCCGACATTATAAATTTTACTACAAAAGAATACAAAAGTCACTCTATAAATTATTGTTTTACTCAAGACAGCAGTGGTGTAATGTACATTGGTAATGCTTATGGGGTGCTTGAATACGACGGTCAAAACTGGAGAAAAACACCATTAGTAGATGGGAAAAGTGCTTTATCATTAGACATTGATCAAAACGGCAGGGTGTACGTGGGTTCATCATCTGAATTTGGTTATCTCGAAAAGAACGCTAGTGGACTAAATGTTTATGTTTCTTTAAAAACAAAACTTCCTAAACACGACATCAATGAAATTCTGGATTTAGTTTGCTTTAATGACGCAGTATACTTCAGAAGCTTATACACCTTATATTGTTATAAAAACAACGAGGTAACACAACTTACTAAACTAAGTAAAGAGCTGCTTGTGTACTACCTAGGGGTTAATCAAAAAAAAATGGTGGCCTCTAAATTGGGTGTTGGAATTCTTAATATTTCAGGAATCGATTTTAAAATTTCAAACACCGCAATAAAAAACTCGGCAATACATAAGGTGCTGACGCTCAAAGGAAACACCACCTTATTTATTTCCTCAAACGAAATAATTTTTGAAAATGACCCAAAACTGTTTGAAAAAACGAACAAGCAATTGGAAAGTCTTATCATTTCCAGTGCACTAAAAATAAATGACACTGAGTTTTTAATTGGGACCATTAACAAAGGGCTATTTCACTTAAATATTAAGGGGGAAATAATCAGTAATTTCAATATGAATACTGGGTTACAGGATAATTTTATACATGACTTATTTTTGGATAATTCTGGAAATGTTTGGTTAGCATACAATAACGGTGTGGGGTTGTTAAAGTGGAATTCACCTGTCAGGTACATTACTTCTTCAATGGGCGTGGAGGGGATGGGCTACTGTGCAGTGGTCAAAAACGACACTTTGTACACTGGTACTTCGAGCGGGCTGTATTTTCTTCCACAATGGAAAAGCAGCCTTACAAGACAAAAAAAGTTTCAAAAGATAGTAGGTATTTCTGGAATCATTAATGAATTAAAAATTCACAATGGAACTATAATCGCTTGTCAAGCTGCTGAATTTTATCAAATTCATGGCAAAAAAGCTGTGCGAATTTCAGATGGAGAATGGATTGGGGCTTGGTCATGGAA
>JBLIBC010000110.1:0-8461 GCA_047632015.1 Glaciecola sp. | reverse complement strand
ATCTGTGTACATAATGTGATCTATTTAATACAATATACACATTAAAAGACACTAATGAAATAAATAAATCACATTATTTTACGCAGAACGGATTGAAAGAAAGAAAGAAAGAAAGAAAGAAAGAAAGAAAGAAAGAAAGAAAGAAAATTAAATAATTGACATCTTACAGCTCTTTGGTTTCTATTGTGCCGTCTGCGTGTTTTGCGAATCTGGTTGCCTTACGATCATGTACTTGATCGTACTTCGGCCATGGCCATCCTCCGTAACCTGTTTTGTGGTAATCGTCAAATGCTTGTTGGATTTCTTCTTTGGAGTTCATCACGAACGGTCCATATTGCATTACTTCTTCATCAATCGGCTTTCCTTGGAGTATTAGCATACTCACGGGATCTTTGCCTGATACACAAACAATATCTTCGTCTGGTTTAACGGTGACTGAACTGTATTTTGGAATTGCTTGTCCTGCTAAGCTTAGCTCGTCTCCTTCGTAAAAGTAAATGTTACGGTTCACGCCAGCCGATGCTTTTGGTATAGTGTATTCAGCTCCTGGCTCCATTAATATGTTCCAAATCGCTACTTCGTTGTCGGCCTTTGCCGCCCATGAATCTGGTGGTGTCGAAGCCGATACTGTTTCTTTAAGTTTTCCGCTGATTATTTCCACGGTCGTTTTTTTACCGGCCTTGTCTAAGTGGTTTTCGTTTGGAATCATGTCTCTCCACAACATTTTAAAGTGTGGTTCAACCATTTTGTTGGCTTTAGGTAAGTTCAACCATATTTGGAAAAGCTCCATTGGGTTTTCTTTGTCTTTGTGTACTAATGGGAACATCTCTGAGTGTTGGACGCCCTTGCCGGCTGTCATCCACTGTACGTCACCATTTCCGTAACGTCCTGAAGCTCCTGTGGAATCAGCGTGATCCACAACTCCTTCTCGTACTACGGTTATCGTCTCAAATCCTCGATGTGGATGTCCTGGGAAACCAGGAACAGTTTTACCATGGTACATTCTGAAGCCGTCTTTAATGATGAAGTCGTCACCTAAATGCCTTCCGCTAAAATTGGAGGAATCAGGTCCCATCTCCTCGTTACCTTTTGGGTACTTATCCTCGTGGTGTACACAAAACAAAAATGGATCTGCAGTTTCCCACGTGAATCCTAATGGCTTTATTTTTCCTATTACCTTCATGTCTTTTGCTTTTTTTGTTGGGTCATCTTGTTGATTACTTGCCTGTTGCCCTGGTTTTAAAATTTCTGAAAAAGCTAAAAATGGTGCAGCAATTACTGTGGTTGCTACAGCTGTGAATTTGGTAATAAAGTTTCTTCTGTTACCCATAATTGCTATCTAAGTTATTTTAATAACACAATATTTGTTGCAACAAATAAACGGATTTTAATCGTTGAATACAAGCTTAATTGCAAATATTATATCAAGAGAAAACTGTTTTAATGATTTTAACAGCCCAATCAATTTCGGCTTTTTCAATAATTAATGGAGGTGAAAATCTGATTATCGTATCATGCGTACCCTTTGCTAGAATACCTTTCTCTAACATTTGCTCCGTATAGTACCGAGCACCTTTCGCCTTTTTTGCAAGCTCTATTGCTATCATAAGCCCTTTTCCCCTAACCTCCTTTATCTCTGCGCTTTGAATCGTGCAGAGCTCATTTTTAAAGTAATCACCTAATTGTTTAGATTTTTCAATTAGCTTCTCATCAATAATAACATCCAAAGCCGCCGATGCTACAACGCATGCTAATGGATTACCTCCAAAAGTAGAACCATGACTACCTGGTGTAAATGCAACATCCATAATTTTACTACTTGCTAAAATTCCAGAAACTGGATAAACTCCACCGCCTAAGGCTTTACCTATAATCACAATATCGGGTTTAATATTAGCATGCTCGTAACAAAACATTGCGCCTGTTCTCCCTAGCCCTGTTTGAATCTCATCAATAATTAATAAAACTTCATGTTCCGCACATGTTTTAGCACAGGATTCCAAATACCCTTCGGGTGGTATCATCACTCCCGCCTCACCTTGAATTGGCTCCATCAAAACTGCAATGGTTTGTTTTGTCATTGCCGATTTTAAAGCATTTATGTTTCCGTATTCAACAGTTTTGAAACCACTAATAAATGGACCATATCCATCGCGGCTTATTTCATCTGTGCTAAAGCTAATAATGGCTGTTGTTCTTCCATGAAAATTGGAAGCCATGACAATGATTTCACCATCTGTTATTCCTTTGTTTTCAACCCCCCACTTTCTTACGGCTTTTATTGCAGTCTCTACTGCTTCGGCTCCGCTGTTCATCAGCAACGCTTTTTCAAAACCTGTTACAGCGCATAGTTTCTCCAAGTATGGCGCCATTTTATCATTATGAAAAGCTCGTGAAGTGAGTGTAAGATTATCCAACTGTGACTTTGCTGCCTGAACAATTTTAGGGTGACAATGTCCTTGATTTAAAGCCGAATATGCTGAAAGCATGTCTAAATATTTTTTTCCCTCCACGTCTTCAACCCAAACTCCCCTACCCTTTTTAATCACCACAGGAAGTGGATGATAGTTGTTGGCACTAACTTGCTTTTCTTTGTTGATGATCTTTTGACTGTTACTACTCATGGCTTCTGATAATTGTGTTTTCTTGTTATTATAAGTTACAAAAATTTTAAATGTTCAGTCTACTTAGACTTGATAATCTCATAGAATTATTCCACAGCACACTCAAGTTAATTAGATCGATACGCTTAATTCATTTACGCAAGATGTAACTATTTTACAAATATATCCGTTGATTAAGTATAACCTACACTGTACATGCATGTTTAAAATCAAAAACGAAATATCAATTTTAGGTGTTGCAAGCGACTTGGGAGCAAACCAAGCTGGTTCAAGGATGGGTCCTGATGCAATAAGAATTTCCGGACTTCACAGGAAACTTGAAAAATTAGGATATACTGTTGCTGACAAAGGTAATATCACTACTGCTATTAGAAAATTTGGAAAAGATGGAGTAGAAAATTATTTGAAAGAAATAGTAACTATCAACAAGAGCATTATCAATCATTGTTCCGATGCTTTTAAATTAAATAACATCCCGTTAACCATTGGTGGTGATCATAGCATCGCTATTGGAACCGTGGCTGCATCAGCAAATCAATACAAAAACTTAGGATTGATATGGATTGATACCCATGCAGACATGAACAATCCTGAAAGCTCTTTGACCAATAATATTCACGGCATGCCTTTATCTACACTTTTACATGATGGATTCAAAACACTCGTTGCTTTGGTGAAAACTAAACTAGTGCCCGAAAACATTGTTTTAATTGGCTTAAGAGATGTGGATGAAACAGAAAGGAAGTTATTGAAAGAAAGCAAAGTAATGTATTATACAATGAGAGATGTTGACGAACTGGGAATACAAGGAGTCTTTAGTGAAGTCAATAGTCAATTAGTTAGCAAGTTAGACCATCTACATGTATCTTTTGATTTAGATGTCATGGACCCTATACACGCCCCAGGTGTAAGCACTCCAATTGATGGAGGCTTAACCTCAAGAGAAGCCCATTTGTTACTCGAGCTACTGCATGAAACAACAAAAGTAAGAGCGTGTGATTTTGTTGAACTTAATCCAATGAGAGACATACAAGGAAAATCGGCTGAACTCATGACAAACCTAATCGCCTCACTTTTTGGATCCACAATCATATAATTGATGAGCGAGCTCAAGTCTAATATAGAAAGAGATGAATTCTCAAAGTTGGTGTTAGAAAAATCTAAAACCTTATTTTCTAAATCGAAAAAAAAGGAGAGTCCCGCATTTTTAACTCGTTTGAAACCCATGCTCAGTGGTTCAAAAATCAAGTTTTTTTTGATAAAACTTTTAGACAGCTCATTAAGGTCTTCCAAATCAAAAGCTATTAACCGGCATGTTCAGTTTTTACTTAAAAAATATCCAGGTCATGTAGTGCTGTTTAGCCCTTTAGAAAGGTTTTTTTTAGGGATCTACAAATTCGCAGGCAAACACCTTCCATCAATTAGCATCCCAATGATGGTAAAGCAGATAAAGGGAACAACTAGAGACGTGATCTTTGATTTTGAAAGTTCCAAGTTTGCAGATCATGCAAAAAAGAGAAAACAGAATCGGATTAAGCAAAACATCAATTTGATAGGTGAATCTTTATTAGGTGAGCAAGAAGCAGACGAGCGAATAAAGGCTTACAAAGCCCTTATTAATCAACCTGATATTGATTACATTTCGGTGAAAATTTCAACCATTTATTCTCAAATATCTAGTTTAGCTTACGATGAAACTTTAAACGTTTTAAAGAAAAAACTGAGTATCCTTTATGATGAATCCATAAGGGTAGCTACCTCTACTGGAAAGAAAACATTCATCAATTTAGACATGGAAGAATACCGTGATTTAAGTTTAACGGTTGATCTATTCCAGTCCTTGCTTTCTGAAAAAAGGTACGGAAACCTTTATGCAGGAATTGTATTACAAGCCTATGTTCCTGATTCGTATCATTACTTAATTCGTTTGCAAAAGTGGTCACTTGAAAAAGTAAAAAAAGGTGGAGCTGCGATTAAGGTCAGGATTGTGAAAGGTGCCAATTTAGAAATGGAAAAACACGAGTCATCTTTAACAGGTTGGCCTTTAGCTCCTCACCATAAAAAAATGCATGCAGACGCTCAGTTTAAAGCCATGTTGTTTCAGTCTTTAACATACGAAAGCTGTCAAGGTTTGCATTTAGGGGTTGCAACTCACAATATTTTCGACATGAGTTTTGCAATTTGTTTAATTGAAGAACACGGCTTGCGCGAATACGTTGACATTGAAATGCTTGAAGGTCTTGCTGAAAACTTAATTCCTTCGCTTCAAAAATTGGAGCTAAACATATTACTTTATACACCAGTAATTAAGGAAAATCAATTCTTAAGTGGCATTGCTTATTTAGTACGGAGATTGGACGAAGCCACAGCAAAAGGTAATTTCCTTAGGGAATCTGTAGGAATGTCCTTTGGCGATAAAAGTTGGATAAGCTTACAAAAAGCTTTTGAAACGAGTTTTAACCATGTTTTTGAAATGAAGTTTGAATCAAATAAAATTCAAGACAGGTTAGCCCCACCGTTAAAAAACAAAAGTCACACATTTAAAAACAGCCCTGATACAGATTGGACAATTGAATCAAACAGGGTATGGGCGCATTCAATTAAAAAACGATGGCAAAAAGATACTTTGTCAATCCCCCTTGTACTTCCTGAATATGCTAACAATGATGATCGAGAGATTTTAGAACCAAATAATTGGGAAGGAAGGTTACCTTGGTCAATTCGGCTAGCTACTTTAACTGATTATCAACTAGCTATTGAAGACGCCAAAAAATCGAGCTGGAACCAATACAGTGTCCAGCAACGGGCTGAAGTCATATTGGCTATTGGAGTAATCCTTGAGGAGAACCGAGGTGATTTAATTGGAGTTGGGATGTTAGAGGTAGGAAAATTAATAAGTGATATGGATACCGAAATTTCGGAAGCAATTGATTTTGCAAATTACTATGCAAAGTCCATTACTGACATAGACTCCATTCCGGATATAAGCTCTTCCTCTAAAGGTACAAATCTCATACTTTCACCATGGAACTTTCCAATTGCAATACCAGCAGGTGGAATACTAGCGTCCTTAGCTGTTGGAAATACGGTTATAATAAAGCCAGCCAAAAGAAGTGTTGCTTGCAGTTACCTTTTAGTTAATTTAATACATCAGGCAGGAGTTCCAAAGAGTGCTTTACATTTTCTTCCTGCACATTCAAGTGAAATCAAAACTTTGCTTTCTCCTAAAAGCGTATTTGCATCAGTTATTTTAACAGGAGGAACGGAAACAGCTAGGACTTTACTAAATCAAAACCCTGGTTTAAACTTATTTGCCGAAACAGGAGGAAAAAACGCGACCATAGTTACTGGTTTTGCGGACAAAGAATTAGCTATAAAAAATGTGGTTGACTCTGCTTTTGGCAATACAGGTCAAAAATGTTCGGCTACTTCTCTTTTAATTATTGAAAAAAGCGCTGGTACTCCGCAATTTTATCAATTACTTATTGATGCAGTTAAATCTAAAAAAGTGGGGAGTCCTTGGGAATTTGACACAAAAGTAGGCCCTCTTGCAAACCCTATCGAAGGGCAATTAAAAGTGGAACTTTTGAAAAATAAAAATTGGCTGTTAAAGGGTGAAATCAAAGGAAATCATGAGGTAAGTCCTTTTATTAAAAAGGTACTTTCCACTACTGAAACATGCTTTCAAAATGAACTGTTCGGACCTCACTTGAGCATCATCGAGGTGGACAACATTAAAGAAGCTGTACGTGTTGCAAACAAGGTGTCTTTTGGCTTAACAAGTGGTATTGAAAGTTTGAATGAAGACCAGGTGACTTACTGGAAAGACAATATTCAAGCAGGTAATTTGTACATTAACCGTGGCACCACAGGAGCAATTGTGCAAAGGCAGGCTTTTGGTGGGTTGAAACTATCCAGTTTTGGTCCAGGGATGAAAGCCGGAGGCAATAACTATCTTTTACAATTGTTAAATCACTCAATGCAAAAAGAGACAGATGACTCATTGTCATATGCTAAGCAAAGTTTTCAGCATTGGAAATCACAATTATTTGAAAAAGAAATTGACCTTTCAAACATACGGGGGCAAAAAAATATTTCTCGCTATTTAAAACCTGACATAGTAGTTGTTATGGTCTCAAGTGATACTCTTCAAAAGGAATTAAACATAGTGAAATTAGCGTGTAAAACATTAAAAATTAAATATGCTTTATATTCACTTGACGATTCTATCACCTTTGCAAGTGATGAAGTAAATGTTATTGAATCTTGGAAAAAACTTCTTGACGTTATAAATTGGAATACGAGGATTAGGTGTTTAACAAAAAGTATTTCTCCAGAATTTAGGATCGCTATGATTAACAAAGCTGTTTACATTTACGATAAGACTCCAATTGAGCAGGGCAGAATAGAGCTTCTTAATTATTTACAAGAGCAAACTATTTCGCACAATTTCCATCGATATGGAAACTTGATGGGAGAAGATTAAGGTTAGAAAAAAAATGAATTGAAATTCAATAGAAGATACAATTATTTGGGTGTTTGAATTCAGTTTAGTAATTCAAATGTCGGTCTTTCTTAGACTCGAATATATCATCAATTGTAATCAATATTCCAGTCTCCTCTACTCCTCCAAAATCAGGATTGGAAGCTGTTCCAAAGGATTTCATAGTTGACGATAATTGCATGTAATTGTTGATCAGCGGAGGAATATTTTCGTCACGAGCTCTACAAAATTGAGATAATTCTTTAATAGCTTCCTTAAATTCCTTGCCTTTAATAGCGTCGGCTATCTCAGTAGTGTCTGTAGTTAATCCCAAAGGATTAATCGCTGTAACCATTTTGTCCTTGTCTGGGAAAAACGACTCCATAAAGTACAATATAGCATCTCTTGATTCAGTATTAAAACTGGTGTACATGGTGACTTTTCCAAAAAAGTGCTTGATTTGCGGATTAGCAACTACTATAGCTCCCAGCCCATCCCATAAGTTATCCAAAGAAAACAACCCAACCCTTGATGTATGCGAAGGCTGAAAATCAGGCTGTACCCATGACCTACCCAATTCAATTGTTTCAGGCATGAATTTGGTTTTAAACTTATCTGAAAAATTAAAGTAATGTGCAGTGGACAATTCCATTGGGTCTGTATGTATTACTTTGGAACAATCAATATACCGATAACCACCAATAATTGCTTCGGCTTCAGGTGCCCAAACAATAAGTTGTTCGTAACAGTTTTCTGAAGTGTCGTTTTCGTCGACGTCGATTGGCTCACCAGTTCCTCCTCCAGCACTTGCGAACGTTACCTCTCGTAACCGTCCAATTTCCTGCATTACGTTAGGAGAATTATGGTGATTTACAATATATATTTCGTTGTTGGCTTTGTTGGTTTTCCTTACAAACCTGCCATCAGCAAGTTCTTTTTTAAGTAATTCAATACTTACAGGTGGTATGATATAACTAAGGTCTATTTTTTTGTCCATGTTGTAGTTTGCGCTTATTTTGATGCTTTATTCAAAAACTATTTTGATGATGGTTTAAGCTTATATACTATGTCTTTAACCCAGTTAGCCCATTCCTTGTCTTTTTTACTCTTATCAAAAACACTTGGCGGAATAGCCTCACCAAAGTAAATGTTTATCGTTTTGTTTTTTTGACGGTATTGTTCGTCAACTAAATATAGCATTTCAATGTTAGCTTTGATGCCAAAAAAGGTCCTGATTTTTGCCAAACGGTAAAAACGCTTGCTTAATGCTCCGTCTACAAATACTGGAATTACCGGAGTATCAAATTTTTTGGAACGTGTAACAAAGGTTTTTTTCCATTCCAAGTCACTAATA
>JBLIBC010000109.1:0-8577 GCA_047632015.1 Glaciecola sp. | reverse complement strand
TTGATAATGATTTATTGAATCAAGTTTTGACCGTTTTTTGGGTTGTAGGAATAATGAATTCAATTAATATGCTGGATAACATGGATGGAATTACCACTTTGGTTTCTATCGGCGTCATTATAGGAGGATTATTAATTCTTGTATTTGCAGGAAAATATACGGACTTTTATTTTTGGATTTTATTAGGAGTACTGGCATCACTGTTCGGGTTTTTACGATTCAATTGGTATCCCTCAAAAATGTACATGGGTGATACGGGTAGTCAATTTTTAGGCGTTTTTTTAGCTGCTATTGGAATTCATTTTTTCTGGAATGATTTCTCGGACACTTCAGGTGGTTGGTTTTCAAGTGTTATGTTACCTCTTTTAATGTTTCTTCCTTCCATTATTGACACCACAATTGTAGTAATCAACAGGGTAAGTAAAAAACAAAGCCCATTTATTGGTGGGAAAGATCACACTACTCATCACATGTCTTATATGGGTCTTAAGGATGATAAAGTAGCCATTGTGTTTATTCTTTTTTCACTGTTTTCAGTAGCAATAGCCTTGTTAGTAAATAATTATCTAAAAGAGTGGACAGGAGCAGCAAAGTTGGCTACCTTGTTGTACTGTTTAATTACGTTTGTGGTTCTATTTTGGATTACAAAAGTTAAAAAGGATAAGTAAACTCGTTAAGCTCAGTTTTGTAATGTTTAAAAAGAAGTCAGTTTATATTACTTTACTCCTATTTGCTGTTGTCTTTCAGTTATTTGTGTATTCAACTAAAGCCAAAGTGGAGTCAGAAATTGTGGCACATGCCCATTGTGCAGTCTCCCCCTTTGATTTAAATCATAACATTGATTTTTGCGGAGAAAAGGTTCCCTTGCATAACCAAGATATATTAGAGCGCTATGATCGTGAGATATTAAAAAATGCTCATTGGCATTCTGAAATGATATTGATGCACAAGCGTTCCGGAAAATACTTTCCATTAATTGAAAAAATATTAGCTGAAAATAACATTCCAAATGATTTTAAATATTTGTGTGTTATTGAAAGTGGCTTAGCTAATGTGGTGTCTCCTGTAGGAGCCTCGGGTTTTTGGCAAATAATGGAAAAAACAGGACAGGAATTTGGCCTAGAAATAAACAAAAATGTAGACGAAAGATATCACCTTGAAAAGGCCACAAGAGTGGCATGTGCCTACTTTAATGCAGCATATAAAAAGTTTGGTTCATGGACATTGGTTGCCGCCTCTTATAACATGGGGATGGGTGGAGTTGCTAGGAGGCTAAAAAAACAACAAGTGAATAATTACTATGATTTGCTAATTAACGCTGAGACATCTAGGTATGTCTTTAGAGTACTAGCAGTAAAGGAAATATTAACTAATCCAGAAAAGTTCAATTTTAGTTTGTCGGAAGTTGATAAGTACAAGCAGGTCCCTTTGCGGTATGCAAGTGTGGATACTTCTATTTCCAATTTAATTGATTGGTCATTAAATGAATCAATAAATTACAAATTGCTAAAAATATATAACCCTTGGCTTAGAACTGGCCGATTACCAAACAGAGACAGTAGTCAGTATCAAATTGCAATTCCAACAGGAGATTTATTTAGTTTTTCAAACGATTCTGTTTATTCCATTGATTCAACCAGTGTAGTGTTATCTAGTGACTCACTTGTACAAGTGATTGACACTTTATCAAATAGTTTGAGTGTCGAAAATGAGTAAAAATTTAGCGGGATTTGGAATTAAGGATCCCGAATTCATTGAAATTATTGGCGCAAATGAACATAATTTAAAGTGCGTCGATGTTAAAATTCCCAGAAACAAACTAGTCGTTATTACAGGGTTGAGTGGTAGTGGTAAATCATCGCTTGCTTTTGATACGATATTTGCCGAAGGGCAACGACGTTACATCGAAAGTTTCTCGGCATACGCTCGTCAGTTCTTAGGGAATTTATCAAAGCCCGATGTAGAGTCCATTAAAGGGCTAAGCCCAGTAATAGCTATAGAGCAAAAAACTACAACGAAAAGTCCTCGTTCTACGGTTGGAACCACCACCGAAATATATGATTATTTGCGTTTGTTATATGCAAGAGTAGCTGTAGCGTTTAGTTATGAAACAGGGGAGGAAATGCTAAGCTACACCCCCAAGGAAATCTTGGAAAAAGTATTGACCTCGTTTGATAATCAAGCATTAACAATACTAGCTCCATTAGTAAAAGGCAGGAAAGGCCATTATCGAGAGTTATTCGAGAAATTAGCTAAACAAGGGTTTTCTAAAGTGCGGATTGACGGAGAACTTATCCAACTTGAAAAAGGATTGCAAATTGATCGATACAAAATTCATGATATAGAGTTGGTTATTGACAGAATGAAAGTTGGTAGTGAAAGCAAAACAAGGTTAAAATCTTCCATTGACGAGGCTACATTGAAAGGAGGTGGGACGATGGTTTTGATTGACGAAAAATCAGACGCACATTTTTTTAGCACACATTTGTCCTGTCCGACAAGTGGTATATCGTACGATATTCCAGAACCAAATACTTTTAGTTTTAACAGTCCTTATGGTGCGTGTTCATCTTGTAAAGGCTTAGGTGTTAGCTTTTCTTTTGATGAAAAAAAAGTAGTGCCCAATAAAAAAATATCAATTAATAAAGGAGCTCTGTTGCCGTTAGGTCCTAAAAAAAGCAATTTTATCTTTAACAAGATTGCTGAACTTGCTGAACGACATCAACAAGACTTAAATGCTAAATTTGCTGATTTAAATTCAAGTTTCATTCAGGAATTATTATTCGGAGATTCTTTACCAGATGTGGAATCTGAATTTGAAGGAATATTTAATTATTTAAAGCAACAGACTGAGTATTCATCAGGTGCTGAAAGACGAATCCAGCAGTTCATGAAGGAAACCACATGTACAAGTTGTGACGGTGGACGATTAAATAAAATTTCCTTGCATTTTAAAATAGGAGGAAAAAATATTTCTGAAGTCGCTAAAATGGACTTGTCTGAATTTTCAGAGTGGTTAATCACAGTTCCTAAAAACGTGGCCAAGCATCATGAGATAATCGCAAATGAAATATTAAAGGAGGTCAAGGAAAAAACTGAGTTTTTGTTGGATGTTGGATTGTATTATTTGTCTCTTGATAGGACAGCCAAAACCCTTTCAGGGGGAGAAAGTCAACGAATAAGGCTAGCGTCTCAGATAGGAGCTAAGTTGGTAGGAGTGTTGTATATTTTGGATGAGCCTAGTATAGGATTGCACCCCAATGACAATTCACAGTTGATTGAAGCCCTACAAAAATTACGTGATAATGGAAATTCAATTATTGTAGTAGAGCACGACAAAGAAATCATGGAAAAGTCTGATTATGTTATTGATGTTGGACCTTATGCTGGAGTGAACGGTGGAGAAATCATTGACCAAGGGAAAGTAGGGGATTTATCAAACTCAAAGTCATTGACTTATCAATATTTAAAAGGATTAAAAAACATTGAAATTCCTAAAAAGAATAGAAAAGGAAATGGTGATAAAATTGTTGTAAAAGGAGCAACTGGAAATAATTTAAAAAATGTCAATTTGACAATCCCTCTGGGTGTAATGACATGTGTAACAGGAGTTTCCGGAAGCGGAAAATCCAGTTTGATAAAAGGCACCTTGTCGCCCTTGTTATTTAACCACGTATACAAAAGTTCACAAGTGCCCTTACCTTATAAAAGCATTAGTGGATTAGAACACATTGATAAAGTAATTGAAATTGATCAATCTCCTATTGGACGCACTCCTCGCTCAAATCCGGCCACCTATACAGGAGTTTTTTCTGATATTAGGAAATTGTTTTCTTTGCTTCCGCAATCCAAAATATTGGGGTTCAATGCTGGTAAATTTTCCTTTAACGTGAAAGGAGGGCGATGTGAAGAATGCAAAGGTGCAGGTGTGAAGGTGGTGGAAATGAATTTTTTACCTGATGTTTTTGTGGGCTGTAAATCTTGCCAAGGAAAACGTTACAAAAAGGAAATTTTAAAAGTTAAATACAAAGGAAAAAACATTTTTGAGGTGCTGGATATGTCCATAGAAGATGCCGTTCCCTTTTTTGAAGCATATCCAAGTATTTCCAGGAAGTTAAACGCATTAAACGACGTGGGTTTAACGTATGTGAAATTAGGTCAACCTAGCACCACTTTGTCAGGAGGGGAAGCGCAAAGAATTAAATTAGCGTCCGAGTTGCACAAGAAAGACACAGGAAAAACAGTTTACATTTTAGACGAGCCAACTACTGGTCTTCATTTTGAAGACATTAACATGCTGTTGAAAGTAATGAATAAGATTGTAAATAAAGGAAATACGATGCTAGTGATTGAGCACAACACCGATGTGATAAAGTGTGCTGATTATGTAGTAGATTTAGGTGTGGAGGGAGGTAAAAAAGGAGGTGAAATATTGATACAAGGCACTGTGAAACAATTAATTAAAAATAAAATTAGTCTAACGGCAAAGTACATTTCCAAGGAATTTAAAAATTAAAAATTATGTCAAAAGAAATAAAAAGAGGCTTTGAGCAAAAAAGCTGGAATGAACGAAAAAGCAATGATTCCTGGGCAATATTTAAAATCATGTCCGAATTTGTAGAAGCTTTTGAAAAAATGTCAAAAATAGGGCCTTGTGTATCTGTTTTTGGATCAGCAAGGACCAAAGAAGACGATGAGTATTATATCATGGCCGAAGAAATTTCCTACCAACTTACTCAAAATGGTTACGGTGTTATCACTGGGGGGGGGCCAGGAATTATGGAAGCGGCTAATAAAGGAGCTTCTAGAGGAAAAGGGAAATCGGTTGGTTTAGCTATTTCTTTACCGTTTGAAGAGTATACTAATTTGTACGTCGACCGTGATAAAAAAATTGATTTCGATTATTTCTTTGTGCGTAAAGTGATGTTTGTAAAATATGCTCAAGGTTTTATTGTACTCCCTGGAGGTATGGGAACTTTAGACGAGTTATTTGAAGCGATTACTCTTATTCAAACTGAAAAAATAGGTAAGTTTCCTATTATACTTGTGGGTTCAAAATATTGGGGAGGTATGCTAGGTTGGATTAAAAACACTTTGTTAGCGGATGGTAAAATTTCCGAAAAAGATTTGGACCTGTTTCATGTAGTGGATAAAGCAGAAGATGCGATACAGATAATTGTTGATTTTTATGGAAAATACCTTTTAAGACCGAACTTTTAGCCGTTTGTTAAGTAGGTAGTTTCGTAGGTTGCAGATAAAGAGAGATAAGCGTAATTGCGTTCGAAAGCCAAGTAATTAAGATATTTTATATATTTTAGCATCCGAATACAGAATAGTTAGTACCTATGAAATTGAGAATAGTTTTTTCACTTGCAATTTTAATCCTAGCAATTGTGCCTTCTAGCCTAAAGGCTGGAGATGCTATTAGTGGAAAGTTACCATATATTAATGTATCATGGGGACTTCTTAGTTACAAGGGAGATTTATCTAAAGTAGAAGAAATTGGCACCTTTCACAATCCAACATTTGGAATAGAATATAATGCAAATTATGTGTTTTGGAATACTTTAGGGCTTGAGTTACATGGGTTGTATGGGACGTTATCTCACGAACAAAATACCACAGCAATATTACACAACTTTAAAACAACGATGATTGGTGGTGGGTTGAATGTTTCTTTTCATTTAAACAACGGATTCATATTACCAGTCAATTCTAAGATAGGACCTTTTATTTATGCTGGTGTTACACCTTTTGCGTATTGGGCTCAAGGAGATTTCAGTAACGGCGATGACTTTTATTACAGTTATTGGTCGGATGGAAGCATAAGAAATATTGACGAAAAGGCTACCAATGCTAATGAAGCAGTGGTAATACGAAGAGATTATGATTACGAAAGAAGTTATAGAGGGATTAATGGTGATGATCTTATTGCTATTTCATACAACATGGGAGGAGGGTTCAGTTTTGAAATAACGGACTGGTTAGCTGCTCAACTCAGAGTTTCTTATTCAGTGACTAATTCAGATTTTTTAGATGGATATGAAGGTGAGTCAGGTAAAGATAATTATGTGTTTGGTAATTTTGGATTGACTTTGGATCCAAACGCCTTGCTGATTGCTTTGGCAACAGGTGAAGAAGAAGAGGAGGAGGAAGAGTTAAATGTGGATGACTTCTTAACTATGGATACCGACGGTGATGGTGTGCCAGATTTACATGATAAATGTTCTGGAACTCCAGGAGGGACTGATGTAAGTTCTGACGGATGTGCAAAGAGTAATGGCTCAAGCGACGAGACGGATTCATTATCCATGATGCCTGATTCGTTAGTTGTGTTGAGAAATAACCTATGTCGTGATTATCCAATGTTATGCGGGGAAGGTGAAGACGAGTACTTGGAGATAGATGGTAGAACGAAAAGAAAGATAGAAGTAGAAAAAAGAGAAAAGGAGAAATTTCCAAACGAAGTTTCAGTAGATAAAATACTGAAAGTAGCAGATTTAAATAATGATGGAAAAGTAGAACTTCCGGAATTGTATAATGCTATTGAACTCTTCTTTGACGGAAAGGCGGATATTAGTTTGCCTGAATTACGAAAGTTAATTGATCATTTCTTTGATCAGTATTAAACGAACTACTAAAGGAGGTGCTGTTGCTTAACGGCTATTTTACTTGATAAACTCCACAATTAGCATTGTTGAATTAAGATTTCAGTAAGTACTTATTAACAGGTGTTAACATCCCTATGTGAAAAAGATTAAACTATCACTAAAAAATTATGTTTGATTAAAAGATAGATTTGTTTACAAGCTATAATGCTCAAAGTGAAATTGTTTTGAGCGCTTGTAAATTTATTTTATATGAAGAGCATTCTTGTTTTTTCGTCCGTGTTATTTATCTCAATAGCAGCGATATTTCAAACTAACAACATAATAGTCACCTCGACACTCCCCAATTATGCCAAGCCAGGTGAAACTGTGGATTTTGAAGTCATGGTAAGTAAGGGTTCGTTAAGTGGATTTTCAAAATTGCAAATGATTTTTCCTGAGGGATTTCAGGTAGAAGCAGTAGATGTAAAAGGAGGTACGTTTTCATTCGTAGACCAAAAATTAAAAATTATTTGGGTTTCATTACCTGCTGATCCCAAGTTCAGTCTCAAGTTTAAAGTCAATATTAAAACTGGAACTGTAGGAAGCTTTCCTTTGGAGGGTCAGTTTAGTTACATTCAGGATGGTGTAAGGAGTAATGAGAAGTTCAATACGAATATTTTCATCGCTGAAGAAAAACCTGCTGCCTTGGCAAATGCTCAGTCAACCACTGATCCTGCAAATTCGTCTACTGAGACAGCGGAAAGTACAATGGTAACTGCGACAGCATCGCCTGCTAGTTTTGAATTTTCAAGGGCACTTTCAAAATTAAACTTAAAGCCTTCAGAAAGTACCACCGTAAAATTAACTGTTGGTAAAAAAGGAATTTCTGGATTTGGAAAAATTACAGAAATTATTCCTGATGGTTTTACCGCCGAAGAAATAGAATCAAACGGTGCAATATTTAGTGTATTGAATAATGAAGTTAGGTTTTTATGGATGACATTACCAGCTAGTGATTCATTCGATATATCATATAAGTTAGTTGCTGGAACCCAAGAAGGAGAACAATCTATAAAAGGATCGTTCTCATACGTGGAAGATACCAAAACGAGGGTAAATAGCACGTCAGCTACTATATTTAAAGTAAATGGTGACGAAGCAGTTGCTAGCGCTACACCAGACGAAACTACAACTACTGAAGAGCCTTCTAGTACAGAAAAAAGCACTACTGAAGAAGTTGCAAGTGCAAACAAAGTGACGCCCTCAGAAACAGAAGAAGAAGAAGAAGAAGAAGAAGAAGAAGAAGAAGAAGAAGAACCAGCTGTTGAATCTGCTACAGCTAGCACAGAGGAGTCATCGAACGAAGTAGATCCAGCTACGATCAATAGAGAAGTGTCCTACAGAGTTCAGATTTGCGCCACTAGAAAAGCCGTTAATAAGCAATACTTTGTGAAGAACAACAGTGTGAGTGAAGCAATATTTACTGACATGCACGACGGATGGCACAAATTTACAGTTGGAGCGTTTGATATTTATGGCGACGCAAGAAACCACAGAGAAGACGTGAAAGAATCTAACAAGATAACAGGACCTTTTGTAACTGCATACAACAGAGGAAACAGAATTACGGTTCAAGAAGCATTAATGATCAGTAAGCAGCAATGGGTACCATAACAGCTGTCGCCTAATACCAAACGTAATTTATAAAGCGATGATCTTATTAAGGTTGTCGCTTTTATTGGTCTCAGAAGTAGTTAAAACTATGCACTTTTAGTGCATTTCGCTTTAGCTTCTAAAAATGTTACCCTTAGTTTATTGATAATCAACGCACGAACGGTCACACAGTCTCTCAATTGACCGTTCATATAGTTTGGGCAACAGAACATCATTAATACTGATAATATTACAGATGAGATGGTGAATGAATACTTAGAGCATCATCGTAATCCTAATATAGATAACAATTCGAACTTTATATTGGATCAGT
>JBLIBC010000108.1:0-8628 GCA_047632015.1 Glaciecola sp. | reverse complement strand
CTCAACTGTCTCAACTGTCTCAGCTGGCTTTGATTCTTGATGCTTTTGTGCAACAGCAACTTCTTTTTTAGCTTCGTTTTTACTCAAACTTGAGCCTCCATTTTTCACGGCCTCTTCAGTAATTTTTCCCATGTCAACATCCTGAAGCTTATCAGAATGATCAAAGAGTTTTTTAGCCTTGCTCATGTTTCCCTTTTTTTCCTCAAGCATACCTAAGTTGTTGAGTGCTATAGCGTCATCCGGGTCAATTTCAACTGTCTTTTGATAATCAGCAATTGCACCATCAATGTCTTTAAGAGCGTCTTTTATATAAGCTCTGCTTGAGTATCGGTAAGGGTTTTCGGGGTCCAACTCCACTGCTGCATTCATTTCGATCAAAGCCAAATCAAGCGCTTTGTAATGAAATAATGAAACCCCTTTTTCGGATCTTAAATCAGCGTTGTTCGGTTCAATTTTTAAGGCAGCATCAAAATCATCAATCGACAGCTGGAACTTGTGTAATTTCCTATATGCCATTGCTCGTAAAGCAAACAATTCATAGTTTCCGCTTTCCTCTTTAACCATGGCCGACAGCAATGCTACAGCTTGATCAAACTCACCATCCTTTATAGCCTGCTTTGCATCGTTTAATTTCATTTTAGCAATGGTGTTCCGTATTTAGTTTTTCTTATTTTTTAAATATTCCTCAAAAGTGGTCAGCTTATCTTGAATACCGTTAGGAGTAATTTCAATGATCCGGTTCGCTATAGTGTTTACGAACTCATGATCATGCGAATTAAATAGTATAGTGCCCTTGTAGTCAACTAAAGAGTTGTTTAACGCTGTGATCGATTCCAAATCCAAGTGATTAGTAGGGTCGTCTAAAATCAATAAATTAGGATTTTGAAGCATAGCTCTTGACAGCATGCAACGTACTTTTTCACCTCCTGATAAAACGGAACACATTTTATGAACCTCTTCACCAGTGAATAACATTTTACCTAAAAATCCTCGAATGTACTGTTCGTCCTTTTCCTCACTGTATTGACGTAACCAATCTACCAAGTCCAAGTTTTTTTCAAAATAACTTGCATTTTCATTAGGAACATGAGCCCTAGTAATGGTTGTTCCCCAATTAAATTCTCCACTGTCAGCTTCAATTTCCCCTGCTAGGATATCCAATAATAAGGATACTACTTTTCCGTTTTTTGCGTGAAACATTATTTTGTCTCCCTTTGTGAGCCTAAATGATACGTTGTCTAACAACTTTTCTCCTTCAAAACTTTTTGTAAGTCCCACGACCTCCAGTATTTGATCTCCAGCTACTCTTTCTTGATCAAAGATAATTGCAGGGTATTTTCTAGTAGACGCTTGAATGTCATCTACATTTATCTTTTCTAACATTTTTTTACGTGACGTCGCTTGTTTGGATTTTGAAGCGTTTGCACTAAATCGTGCAATAAAATCCTGAAGTTCCTTTCGTTTATCATCAGACTTTTTATTCTGATCCGAACGTTGCTTTGCTGCAAGCTGTGAACTTTGATACCAAAATGTATAATTCCCAGTATAAGTTTTTATTTTACTAAAATCAATATCAGTAATGTTAGTACAAACAGTATCCAAAAAGTGCCTGTCGTGAGAAACAACAATTACTGTGTTTTTAAAATTCAATAAAAAATCCTCTAACCAAGTAATGGTTTGAAAATCTAAATCATTGGTAGGTTCATCCAGTATTAATAAATCAGGGTTTCCAAACAAAGCCTGAGCAAGGAGTACCCTCACTTTTTCCTTTCCTTCCAAATCACCAACTAAACGGTAGTGATAACTAGGATCAATACCTAATCCACTTAATAAACTTCCAGCATCACTTTCGGCATTCCATCCATCCATTTCAGCAAATTTTTCTTCAAGCTCGGATGCTTTTACACCATCAGCGTCAGAGAAGTCTTCTTTTGCGTAAATAGCATCTTTTTCTTGCATCAGCGCGTAAAGATCCTTATGACCCATAATTACTGATTGTAAAACAGGGTACTCGTCAAAGGCAAAGTGATCTTGAGATAGCACCGCCATCCTTTTTCCTGGCTCTAAATGAACATTTCCTTTGTTGGCATCAAGTTCACCCGCCAATATTTTTAAAAAGGTAGATTTCCCTGCACCATTTGCTCCGATAACCCCGTAGCAGTTGTCTCCTGAGAATTTTAAGTTTACTTCGTCGAACAAGATTCTTTTGCCGAATTGAAGCGTTAGATTTGATACTGTTAACATTTTTTAAAGTTTTTTGCAAATATTGTAACAAAAGTATGAAAATAAGGTAGAAGGACTAAGGATTATTTTCTAATGGAAGGAAATGTCACAAATAATTATTGTTAAAAAAAGCAAAGATTAAGGTTTATTTAATGTTAGTTTTGCTCTCAAATTAAAAAAGTATGAAAAAAGGAAATCTATTGTTAGTTCTTGCTGGTGCGGCTGTCTTCACATCGTGTTTAAAAGACAAGTACGGTTCGGAAATCGAACTTGATTACAGTCCAACCATCTCATTACCTCTAATTGAGGCCAATGTAATTACTAAAGACCTGTTAGCGGGGATTGATACTAACGTCATTAGTACTGGATCTGATAATGTATTAAGAGTAGTATTTAATGATACATTAAAGAGTATTGGTTTAGATGAGTTTTTAACAATAGAGAGTAAAGCAGTTGTAGATAGTAGCGTCGTAGGATCCCTTTCTATTGAAGTAGCCCCTAGTCGTTCTGGTATATCCTTGAATGCTATGAAATTAGGATTGAGTCCAGTTAAGCAAGCGGCAATTGATTATACAATAGCGCAAACTACACTTGGAAACCCTGTTGCTGTGGGTGACGTAGTAAATGAGCCAGCAGGAGAACAACCAATCGGGAATTTGAAAGGATTTACAACGGTTACTTTTTCGGAAGGACAAATGAAAATAGCTGTTACAAATAAGTTTTCTATTCCAGTTGATGACCTAGAAATGGAATTGAAAAGTAATGGAGATCTGATTGGAACTTTTAACTACAGTACCATTCCTCCAGGTATGACGGTGGCAGATTCAATTTCACTTGTAGGTGAAACAATGACGCCAGACATGTCGTTGAATTTTACTTCTTTTGGTTCAAGGGGATCAAATGGAGTTCCTGTACCGATGGATGGGGACAAAGATTCATTGGTTTTTGATGTTGCGATGACAGGTCTCTCAATAAGATCAGGTTCTGTTGAGTTGACAAAAGACACTACTCATATCTTGAATCAAACAGTTAAAATGGATTTAGGCCTTACTGACGAAGTAATAGAAAAAATTACTTTTAGTAAAATGTCAATGGCTTACGATGTTGACTTAGGGCTTAAATCAGATGCGAAAATTTACGTTACTTTACCAAATGCAACATTACCAGGTACAACAAAAGCTTTCAGTGATTCTATCGTAATTGGTAGTACAGGGAAAAAAACAGGAAATTTTGTATTAGATGGATACGAAGTAACACTGGACAGTAATAGAATTGAAACAAACATGACAGTGGTTCTAATAAAGACCGCAACACCTATTGATTTTGATAGTGCTAATGTAGCTCGATTTACTTTTACACCTTCTAGTATTAAAGTAGCAGCTGTGGAAGGGTATTTTGGTGAGCAAATTATTGATTTTGCTGGAGATACAGTAAGCACAGGAATTAGTGGTGATGAGCTTTTAAATTCGCTTGAATTAGTTTCACCAGTTATTACAATGTACTTTGATAATTCTTTTGGGATTCCAATGCAGTTTAGTGAACTTAATTTGCTTGCAATAGGAGGAACAAGTGAGGTGACTGTAAAAATGAATCAACTGTTACCTTTTGATATTACAGAAGGAACAACTGTAGGAGCGTCGGTTACTTCATCATTAGCTATCACTGCAGCAAAAACAGAGAATACAATAGCAGATGCCATCAATGCTCAAGCGCAAAAAATTGTGGTAGGTGGAAAAGCAATAATTAATCCACTTGGAAATACTGGTGCGACTAATAAAGCAGACACCACAAGTAAATTAACCGTGAGGTTAAACGTAGAGGTGCCAATGCATGGTAAAATTAAAGGCATGATAGTGCTTGATACCTTAGATCTTGCATTTGGTGACATTGCAGATGGCGCTGAATTGATAGTTTTAAGGTCAGTAATTAAAAATGATTTCCCTTTAGATGGTGAAATTCAAATGATTTTTACTGATGCGAGCTATACACCTTTAGATTCATTAGTCGTGCCTAAAGCTGATGGAACTCCAGGCGACGGGACTTTCATGAAAGCTGCTGAGGTTGATCCGGCAACAGGTATAACTACTTCAACAGGAGCAAGTACTAAAACAAATGATTTTACATTAAACAAAGCGACCTTAGCAAAATTAGGACCTTCGAAATACATTATTTTAAAGGTGAAAATTAGTTCAGGTAATGATGGAACTGAAGTCATGAAAATACTAAGTACCTACAACATGAACATCAAATTAGGCATGATGTTAAAGGTGCAAGTTGGTGATTTACTACCTGACTAAGTAAAAGCAAGTTTTTGATTAATTATTAAATTAAGAGATATAAAAAATGAAAAAAAGTAAATTTAGAATATACAGTGTACTTGCCCTTGCTTTGACCACATCGGCAGTTGTTGCACAACCGGCTAATCAGTTCTTTTTAGAATCATTACCGCAAAGTGGGGATATAAATCCGGCGAAAACTCGTCAATCAAGTTTTCACATGAATTTTCCAGCTTTTTTTATGGCTGGACATACATCAATGAATGGATCGCTTCCTTTTAGTTTTAGTGATATAGCTACAACTGATGGGGTTACAACTACTGTCAGTATGGCTGGGTTGTTAGAGGGCATCAAGGATAATAATTACATTAACATGGGTTTTCAAAAGAATTTTTTGAATTACGGATGGATAAAAGGGAAAAACTATTGGAATTTTAGCATAGGAACAACGTTCAATGTTGATTTTAATTACAATAGTAACTTCATGGAACTCTTCGTTAAGGGACCAGGAGATGAACAATTTGTAACTGGGAATCCGGTAAGTTTAGACGGAACTGCTTGGGACGTGAGCGTTTACCAAGATTACGGTTTAGGCTATTCCAGAGACGTTAATGAAAAATTAAGGTTAGGTGGTAAGTTTAGGTTACTAAGTGGAGGTATGAACTTTAAAGGATCTCTTGACGGGGTAAGTCTTACCACTGCCACAGATTTAACTTCATTAACCATTGCTTCGGCAATTAGTGCTCAATCATCAACTCCACTTTCTTATGTAGACGGCATTGATCCAGTGACTGGTGATTCTACTAGTACATTAGATAACGCTGCGACTCAGTCTAACTTGACCTCTGCATTGACAAGTTTTGCAAACGCAGGTGTTGCTTTGGATTTAGGAGCTTCCTACAAAATCAATGATAACATCAGTGCTTTTGTATCCGTTCGAGATTTTGGTTTAATAAGTTGGGCTGAAGGAAATAAATACGAGAATAAAGCTGATGCTAGTTTTACTTTTGAAGGATTTACTGTTGCTCAACTGCAAGACAGCACATTTACCTCAGAATTAGGGGATTCAATTTCTAACATCTTGAAGCTAGAAAAGACAGCGGAGTCTTACACTACTTATTTACCAACAAGATTTTTTGTTGGAGGTGAATACAAATTGAATAATCAATTTAGTGCCAATGCATTGTATTCAGGTAGGTATGCAAACAGTAAATTAAACAGTACGATTGTGGCTGGTTTTGGATGGATGCCAAGCAAAGTGTTTGAAGCAAGAGTATCTTACACTATTAAAAACGGAACATATGACAACGTTGGTTTAGCAACTGTTCTTACAATGGGAGCTTGGCAATTGTATTTTATCACGGATAACATACTTGGGTTAACAGCTATTGATTATGCTAAAAACATCAATGCTGCCTTTGGATCGAATCTTTCTTTTGGAAGAGCTAAATATTTTGATGAAAGGAAAGCAGGTGCCAACGGTGTTAATAAAACAGGAGATGAAAAATCGAAGTCTGATTCATCAAGTACTAGCACTCCAGACATGACACCTACAATTACTCCTGAAAATTCAGTGAAAGAAAATGTAGATGCTATCGAAAAAGCAGAGCAGGAGAAAAAAGCGTCTGATGTAAAAGCTGGTGATGCTAAAAGTGAAGCTAAGGATGATGTGAAAGATAGCAGAGACAAAGCCGATAACAAAGTGGATGATGCTCGTGATGATGCTAATGATGTGGAGAAGGATGCTAGAAAAGACGCTAAAGACGCGCAAAATGATGCTGATAAGTCTGAAGATAAAGCTCAAGACAAAGCGAAAGATGATGCAGATAAAGCTGAGAATAGAGCAGTAAAAGCTATTGATGCCGCTGAGGAAAAAATAGATGAGGCAGACACTAAAGTGAAAGCTGCGAAAGCTGAAGCTAAGGCTGCTAATAAGGAAGCCGCGGCGGCAAAAAAAGCTGCTGTTGTAAAAGCTATTGCTCCAGTTGCAACTCCTGCTGCTTCGCCTAATTCGGCAGCTGTGTCTGACTCAACAAGTACATCAGCGGTGCCAGCAGTATCAATTGATTCTTTATTGATTAAGCCAAGTACAGTTCCGGTTAAAGAAGTGGCGCCAGCTGCAGGAACTTCAAGCGCAACTCCTGTAAAGGTAGACGCTACTCCAAAGGATATAAACTCAAATAAAGGAGTTGAAGCTTTAGATAAAGTAATTGAAGTAATTGAGGTAGGTAGTGAAAACAAAGAGAACGATGTTCCTTCGGACATCAAATAAATAATTGCAAATATTTAAAGAAAGGCTGCTATTTTTGGCAGCCTTTTTTTTATGCGTTAGAGTTTGTCCGCATGTCAAAGTGAGATTGTTAGGTAATGAGTTTTCGAGAATTCAGCTTAATATTTATCTTTACAAGTAATCTTACTTTAATAAAAGGGTCAATAAAAACTGTATGCAGGAAAAAATTAAAGTTTTAGCGAGTGAACTTCAACAGGAAGTTGTGAGTTTTAGGAGGCATTTACATGCTCATCCTGAGTTGTCATTTCATGAATTTGAAACAAGTAAATACATTGCAGCTTTTTTGGACAAACATGATATTCCATATCAAGGAGGTTATGTGAAAACAGGTTTGGTAGCTCATATAAAAGGGAGAAACCCCGAAAAGAGAACAATTGCTTTGCGTGCTGACATGGATGCTTTGCCTATTGTGGAAACAAACGATGTAAGTTACAAGTCGCAAAATGAAGGTGTAATGCATGCTTGTGGACATGATGTACATAGTTCATCAATGATGGGTGTGGCAATGATATTAAACGAAATCAAAGACAATTTTGAAGGGACTGTGAAAATTGTGTTTCAACCAGGTGAAGAGGTTATTCCTGGAGGAGCTTCATTAATGATTAAAGAAAATGCTTTAAAGGATCCTGATGCGGAACTTATGATAGGGCAGCATGTATATCCTCAATTACCCGCTGGTGAAGTGGGTTTCAAAAAAGGAGTTTACATGGCCTCTGCTGATGAATTGCATGTGACTGTAAAAGGGAAAGGAGGGCATGCGGCTTTGCCTCATACTACCGTCGATCCGATATTAATCGCGTCTCACATTGTGGTGGCTTTACAACAAATAGTATCAAGGAATTGTAACCCAATTACGCCAAGCGTACTTTCTTTTGGAAAAATAGAAGGACTGGGTGCGACCAACATTATTCCCGATGAAGTAAAGCTGGCTGGAACATTTAGAACTTTTGACGAGGATTTTAGGGCAGAGGCAAAAGTGAAAATGAAAAAACTAGCTGAAAGCATAGCCGAGGGAATGGGAGGTAGTTGTGATTTTATAGTGGCTGACGGTTTTCCTTTTTTAGTTAATGACGATAGCGTAACTGATACATGTTGGAATGCTGCTAACGAATATTTAGGAAAAGACAAAGTGAAAGCACTGGATTTGCGAATGACCAGTGAAGATTTTGCTTATTACTCCCATATATTACCAAGTTGTTTTTATCGGCTAGGAGTAACTAACCCTAGTATAGGGAAGGAAGAAGGGCTTCATACAAGCACTTTTGACATTGACGAAACAGCACTTGAAACCAGTATAGGACTAATGTCTTGGATGGCAATAAATTTACTTGCCACAAAATCAGATAAAAAATAAGTAAAAGTACAATCAGGTAAAAATAATTAATTAAATTTGTCCCTCATTAAGGCTGGTGCCTTAGCTCAGTTGGTAGAGCAAAGGACTGAAAATCCTTGTGTCCCTGGTTCGATTCCTGGAGGCACCACATAAAAAAGGAGTTAGATTTATCTAACTCCTTTTTTGTTTTAAAACTTTTTGATTCTTACAGCTATTTATTTTCACGACAAAGTCCGTTCTCTTTGATGCGAACATCTTTTTCAGAGCCAATTTTTTGTTTAACTAAATTAAGCATTGCGGTGTAACACTTTTCATCGTTAAAGGTCATACAGTACTGACGTTCGCCTTCTCGTCCATACTTTTTGAAGTTGTTTTCAAACTCACAAGAAACGCCGTCGATAGGTTTTGCAAGTAATGATTTCATTGTCGAAAAAGCTTCATGATTAATACCTCCTCCTTTGCTGTAAAACTCCACAGTTAGCGTTTTTGAAAATACAACGGTGTCT
>JBLIBC010000107.1:0-8667 GCA_047632015.1 Glaciecola sp. | reverse complement strand
CGCGCAATTTGTTCATCTATAATATTTCTTCGAATTCACTTGTTTACAAGAGTTGTCTTTCAACTGCGTGCACTCGTTCGGGATAAACCCTCGGTTGTTCGTCACTCTTCCTCGACTGCTAATTGCAACTACATCGAAAAACAATTATAATACTTCTGCGATTTACCCTATCAATAATTCAACTAATAGTTAAGGTTCGGTCCTAACCACTTTTCGATCAATTCTACTGACTCGCCTCTTCTATGCGCATACTGCTCTACTTGATCTTTTTGAATTTTACCGATACCGAAGTACTTGGAATCTGGATGTGCGAAATACCATCCACTAACTGAGGCTGTTGGGTACATTGCCATGCTTTCAGTTAATGTTACCCCTGTCAATTCTTCAGCGTTAAGCAGTTTGAATATAGTTGGTTTTTCAAGGTGATCTGGACATGCTGGATAACCAGGAGCTGGACGAATACCTTTGTATGATTCTTTGATTAAATCGTCGTTGCTTAACCCTTCATCGGATGAATAACCCCAAATGTCTTTACGCATTTTTGAGTGCATGTATTCCGTAAAAGCTTCCGCTAACCTGTCGGCTAATGCTTTTAATAATATCGAATTGTAATCATCATGGTCATCTTCAAAACGTTTAATATGTGGTTCAATTCCAATTCCTGCTGTCACTACGAAACCACCTATGTAATCAGCTAATCCTGTTTCTTTTGGCGCAATGTAATCTGCTAAGGAATGATTGGATGCTTTAGCCGACTTCTTCAGTTGTTGACGTAACATGTGGAATTTTCCCACTACTTCGCTTCTTGATTCATCAGCATAAACCTCGATGTCATCACCTACAGCGTTAGCTGGCCATACTCCTACCACAGCTTTGTTCTCCAACCAGTTTTCTTTGCATATCTTATCCAACATTGCTTTGGCATCATTAAACAACGAAGTGGCAGTTTCACCTACTACTTCATCGGTTAATATTTTAGGATACTTCCCATGTAAATCCCAAGTCTGGAAAAACGGAGTCCAGTCGATGTAGGCAGCTATGTCAGCCAATGGCACTTCGTCAAACAACTTGACTCCTGTGAACTTTGGTTTTTTAATGTCCTCTGCTTTCCATTCTATTTCTTGACCGTTATTTTGAGCTTGCTCAATGGTCACCATCGCTTTTTGGTTACGCTTTTTAGCATAATTTACACGCATGGTCTCGTATTCTTCCTGCACATTTTTAACGAAAGCCTCTTTTTTATCTCCCAAAAGGGAACTAGCTACTGTCACTGCTCTGGACGCATCCAATACATAAACTGTTTGTCCCTTTTTGTAATGCTCTTCAATTTTAACCGCGGTATGTACTTTTGAAGTCGTCGCACCTCCAATTAACAACGGAATATCAAAACCTGATTTTTCCATTTCCTTGGCCATGGTTACCATTTCATCTAAGGACGGTGTGATTAACCCACTCAATCCAATCATGTCCACGTTGTGCTCTTTGGCAGCTGCTAATATTTTATCAGCCGGAACCATCACTCCTATGTCAATGATTTCATAGTTGTTACAGCCTAATACTACACCAACAATGTTTTTTCCAATGTCATGTACATCACCTTTTACAGTCGCCAATAATATTTTCCCAGCTGTCTGTCCCACTTCTTTATCCGCTTCCAAATAAGGCAATAAAAACGCCACCGCTTTTTTCATTACTCTCGCTGATTTTACCACTTGAGGTAAAAACATTTTACCAGCTCCAAACAAATCTCCCACGACATTCATTCCATCCATCAAAGGACCTTCTATCACGTGCAAAGCTTTATCGTGCTGAAGCCTAGCTTCTTCCACATCTTCATCTATAAAATCTGTAATACCCTTAACTAGAGCGTGTTCTAACCTTTTACCTAAAGACTCACTTCGCCATTTGTTATCAACCACCCTAACCTTACCTTCACCAGTTACTGATTCAGCAAACTCCAACAAACGCTCTGTAGCATCGTCTCTTCTGTTCAGCAAAACATCTTCCACCCTCTCCAATAAGTCCTTTGGAATGTCACTGTATATTTCCAACATAGCTGGGTTTACAATACCCATGTCCATTCCTTCTCTAATTGCATGGTATAAAAACGCCGAGTGCATTGCCTCACGCATTGGATTATTTCCCCTGAACGAAAACGACACATTACTTACTCCTCCACTTACATGAGCACCTGGCAAGTTTTCACGCACCCATCTGGTAGCCTGAAAAAAGTCCATCGCATTGTTCCTGTGCTCCTCAATCCCTGTAGCAACAGGGAATATGTTTAAATCAAAAATGATATCCTGAGGTGCAAAGCCAATTTTAGGACCTACTAACAATTCATAACTCCTTTTAACAATCTCAATCCTTCGGTCGTAATTATCAGCCTGTCCATCTTCGTCAAACGCCATTATAATGGCTGCTGCTCCATATTTTTTAACCCTTTTAGCTTCCCAAACGAATCGTTCTTCTCCTACCTTCAAGGAAATAGAATTCACCACACATTTCCCTTGAACACATTTTAATCCTGCTTCAATGATGTCCCATTTCGAAGAATCAATCATGATTGGAACTCTTGAAATATCAGGCTCCGCAGCAATTAAGTTTAAGAACTTAGTCATGGATTCCTCACCGTCAATCATTCCCTCATCCATGTTGATGTCAATGATTTGCGCACCACCTTCCACTTGGTCACGAGCCACCGCTAGTGCTTCGTCGAACAGTTCTTCTTTAATTAACCGCAAGAATTTTTTTGAACCAGTTACATTGGTACGTTCACCAACGTTTATAAAATTCAATTCAGGAGTTACCACAAGCGGCTCTAAACCACTTAACCTCATGAATGGAACATTGCTCCATTTGAACTCGTATTTACCTTTATAATCTGGGTGTAAACTCATAATGTATCTTTTAACAAGTATTCTTAATCTAGTTCCTATCCTACTCTACTCTAATACTCCTATGCTACTCTTGGCTTATAATCAGCAGCAAGTTCAGCTATCGCTTTAATGTGCGCCGGTGTCGTTCCACAACAACCACCAATGATGTTCATTAAGTTGTTGTCTAGGAAATCTTTTATTTGAACCGCCATATCCTCAGGAGTTTCATCATATTCTCCAAACTCATTTGGCAATCCAGCATTTGGATGAGCACTTACACCAAACTTTGTGTTTTTTGAAAGCACATCTAAATACGGCTGCATCATCTTCGCTCCCAATGCGCAATTGAAACCAACTGAAAGTAAGTCTAAATGTGAAACAGATGCTAAAAATGCTTCAGCAGTTTGACCACTTAAAGTCCTACCTGAAGCATCGGTAATCGTTCCTGACACCATGATTGGTAAGTTTACTCCTTTTTCGTCAAAAACTTCATCAATAGCAAACAGACAAGCCTTTGCATTCAAAGTATCAAAAACAGTTTCAACAAGGATTACGTCAACCCCACCGTTAATTAATGCTTCGGCTTGTTGCTTGTACGCAATTACCACCTCATCCCAAGTCACTGCTCTGTACCCTGGATCGTTTACGTCTGGTGACAATGATAACGTCCTGTTTGTTGGCCCAATTGAACCAGCAACAAACCTTGGTTTATCAGGATTCTTTGCCGTGTATTCAGCAGCAGCTTCCTTCGCTACTTTTGCTGATTGAAAATTAATATCATAAACTGCATCCTCCAAAGCATAATCAGCTTGAGCGATAGTGGTTCCTGAAAATGTATTGGTTTCTAATATATCTGCTCCTGCTTCTAAATACAAACAGTGAATCTCTTTAAGAATATCAGGACGAACAAGTGCCAATAAATCGTTGTTCCCTTTCAATGAATGTGTGTGGTCTTTAAACCGCTCACCTCTGAAATCTTCCTCTTCCAATTTGTAAGTCTGAATCAAACTACCCATTGCTCCGTCTAGAACAAGGATTCTGTGTTTAAGTACTTCCTTTATGTTTGCTTGTGCTACTTCCATTTTACAATATTTTAATTACAAACTTTCGTCTTCTAAAAAACTCTCTTTCTATTTTGGCTTTTTTGTGTCTAATGAATTTTATCAGGCAAAAAAAAAACATTCGTCTTGGTTTTTCTTACCGACCAATGAAAAATTGTCCAATAAAAAACCCTTTGACAATCTCTTGTAAAGGGTTGATAAAATGCTGTTTAATTAAATACTACATCTTATCTTCCCTTTTACGGGTTGGATTTGGCACCTTCCTTTTATTGTTACATTAACCCGTAACGGCAAGGGGTTGCCAAGGTTTCACAGGGCCTAATCCCTCCACCTTTCTTGATAAGTTCTAGCCGTAATTGGCTAGTAATATATATAAGAACGTAATCTTGATACAAATGTAGGTAATGTCTTGCTATTATTATAGTATTTACTTTACCTTTTTTTAAGGAGAGTTTATAATTGACTACTTTTGATTCACAAAAGATAAAATAGGGAAAATGTTAGGGAAAATATTTGGAGCAGGATTAGGATGGGTACTAGGCGGACCAATAGGAGTAGCAGTTGGACTGGCAATCGGTTCCGTTTATGACAAGGCAAAGGCTAGTGACAGTAGCAGTGGCGCTGTAAATCAACAAAACCAGAGATATAACACAGGAGGAAGACAAGCTACTCAAGCAGGTGATTTTAATTTGGCTTTGCTTGTTCTATCAGCGGCGGTTATGAAAGCCGATGGGAAAATTTTAAAATCAGAATTGGACTTTGTGAAAAAGTTCTTAACCCAAAGTTTTGGTTCAGAAATGGCCAAAGAACAAGTTCAGCTTTTAAAAGAAGTATTGAAACAAGATTTAAACCTGGTTCAGATTTGTGGACAAGTGAGGGTTAGCATGAGAATCAATGAAAAGAGACTCATTATGCAATACTTGTTTGGGATTGCAAAAGCAGACGGACATGTGCACCCTAACGAGGTTAGCATATTACAGCAAATTGCTAGTTTAATTGGGATTGGTACAAGGGAGTTTTCAAGCATGCAAGCCATGTACGCTGGTGGCGCAACTACCAGTAATGATTATCAGGTACTTGGCATAAAGGAAAGCGCATCAAATGAAGAGGTGAAAAAAGCCTACAAGAAATTAGCATTGAAAAATCATCCTGATAAAGTTGCTCACCTTGGTGAAGAACATGTGGAATCTGCTAAAATAAAATTTCAAAAAATTCAGAAAGCTTACACTACAATCAAAAAAGACCGAGGGTTGTAGGTCAATTAAGAACGTGAAAGACTTTACCTTTTGTTCTTTGTAGCTACGGCTTACTCTTTTATTACCTCTTTAAAACTACTGATATTTGCTACCCCACCAGCTTTGTAGTTTTTGCTTTATTTCCTGTTCGCGAGAATTTTCAGATGGTTGGAAAAACGATTGACCCTTTAATTGGTCGGGCATGAATTCTTGATTCACAAAATTCCCGGGGAAATCATGTGCATATTTGTAATCCTTACCGTAATCCAAATTTTTCATGAGATCACTTGGAGCATTTCGTAAATGCAAAGGGATCGGTTGTGGACCAGTATTTTTAATGTGAGCCATAGCTTTGTTAATTGCTAGATACGCACTGTTGCTTTTCGCTGATGTGGCTAAATAAATTACAGTTTGCGACAGTATTATTCGACACTCAGGATACCCTAACTTTTCCACTGCCTGAAAACACGAGTTTGCCATCACTAAAGCTGTAGGGTTTGCTAAACCTATGTCTTCACTTGCAGAAATTAACAAACGCCTAGCAATAAACTTCGGATCTTCCCCACCCGACACCATCAATGCCAAATAATATATAGCTGCATTAGCATCACTCCCTCTGATTGACTTTATAAGTGCTGAGGCCACATCGTAATGCTGCTCTCCACTTTTGTCAAACATCATTGGGTTGGTTTTGACAATTTCCTTGACCGCTTTGTTGTCTATTACAATTTTATCACTGGAAGACGCGTTTACAATCAATTCAAAATTATTCAACAAACTACGAGCATCGCCTCCGGAAAGTTGTATCAAAGCGGATGTTTCTTTAAGCTTGATTTGTTTTGACTTTAAAATAACATCTTCAGAAACTGCTTTGGTTAAAAAGCTATTCAACTCGTCTACCCCGTGTGCTTTCAATACATATACTTGACACCTGGACAAAAGCGCCGATATCACTTCAAACGAAGGGTTTTCAGTGGTGGCTCCTATTAATGTGATGATCCCTTTTTCGACAGCTCCTAACAAGGAATCCTGCTGTGATTTACTGAACCTGTGGATTTCGTCAATGAATAAAATTGGACTTTTCCTACCGGCAAACAATCCCGCAGAACTGGCTTTACTTATTATCTCACGTACATCTTTTACTCCTGCATTAATTGCACTAAGGGAGTAAAATGGCCGTTTCAAACTATTGGAAATAACATTCGCTAATGAGGTTTTGCCCACACCTGGTGGCCCCCAAAATATCATGGATGGAATATTGTCCGACTGAATTACTTTTCGGATTACTCCATTTTTCCCCATCAGATCCGATTGACCAATGTAATCATCTATTGATTTTGGCCTAATCCGTTCCGCTAATGGGATTTCCATGTAGTTTTGTTTAGTTCAATAACTGAGCGTGTGCTGCTTTTAAAATTGCAATGGCTGATTCACTTGAACTTGACTCACAGTAAGTTCTAAGAACCGGCTCAGTACCAGAAGGTCTTATCATTAACCATTCATCGTCGTTAAAAAAGAATTTGAAACCGTCCGTATCGTCAACTCTCACTACTGGCTTACCCCCTAGTTCTTTAATTGAACCCGAAGCACAATCAGCCATAACTTGTAGTTTTTGACTTTCCTCTAAATGCAAATCAATTCTTTCAAAAGCAAACGGTCCAACAATTTCATATATGTCAGCAATTAGTTCCTCTAAACTTTTACCGCTTTTCGCCATGTATTCCCAGATTGTTAATCCAATCCAAATACCATCTCGCTCAGGAATATGACCTTGAATAGCCATTCCTCCAGACTCTTCACCTCCTAACAAAAATCCACCTTCAATTAAATACTCACAAACGTATTTGAAACCAATTTTTGTAGTGATTTGCTCTAAACCTAAATGCTTACACAATTTCCCTATTTTCTCTGAACAAGAAAAAGCAGTAATGACTTTTCCGTCCATTCCTTTTTCTTCCTTCAGGTATTTGATCAATAACAAGATAATGTGGTGGGCATCCACAAAGTTTCCTTTTGAATCACACATCCCAATCCTGTCCGCGTCACCATCAGTAGCAACAGCACAATCAATGTTTTCACTTAATTTAATTGTTTCAGTAAGCACTGTTAAATTTCTTAATATTGGCTCTGGTGCAACACCTTCGAAACCGGGGTTATCATCAGTATGTAAAAAAGTAATATCAGGTAACAAATCTCTCATCACTCTTCTTCCTGCCCCATACATTGCATCATAAGCAAAAGACAATCCGCTATTTTTAATAGCCTCTAAATCAAAACTGTTTCTAATGTGATCCACATACATTACATGGGTATCAAGATACACTACTTTTTTAGCGTCTACTAAATCCTTTAGCTTTATCCCTTCCAAATCCAAACCATGAACATCAGGTATAATAGCTTCAACTTCACTTACATCGGCTGTTAACATAGGACCTCCGTAAGAGCCTTTCAATTTGAAACCGTTGTACTCTGGAGGGTTATGTGAAGCAGTAATCACTACACCTACATCCGCTTTTTCCCTGACAGTAGCCAAAGAAACCATTGGTGTAGAACAAAATTCTTCAGACAAAATCACTTTAATTCCTTCATTAGCTAAAACCTTCGCTGCTGTTTCTGCAAACATCCTCCCTCCATACCTGCAATCAAAACCTATCACAACAGAAGGATTTTCGAACTTATTGTTCATCCATTTTGCCGTTGCCAAGGAAACTCGAGCTACATTATCAACTGTGTATTCTTTTGCTGTTATTGCTCTCCAACCGTCTGTTCCGAATTTTATTTGCACCATTATATTGAGTTTTTTTTTAGAAAAGCTAAGTTAGCTAATTCAATTAGTTTTTAAGGAATCATTTGACCTAAATACATCCAATTTGTGTTCAGGTTTTAACTTGTCAAACCACACGAAACTATCCATTTTTGATTCTGATGCCGGAAATTGATCCAGCGGATAAAACGTTGCAACTGGATCACTCAAAAACATAATTTTATAAATATCGTTGTCTTTGAATCTGATTTTGATATTACTGCATTCAGCTTTGTTAACACCGGTATAGGTACGATCCTCTTCCTTAGCGTAATATAAGGTTTGTCCGTTCCCTAATACATCCATCACATCCATTTTACCATCTTTAAAATACCCAATCATGTTCCTTCCTTTTATTTGATCATAAAAATCATACAGCGAATCGGTCAATGATATGATCATGCTGTTGCCCTTAATGAACATTTTGTGAAGTTTGTTGTCAAAGCTCAAAATAGAAATGGTATCTCCTGTCAATTGGTTTTTCCCATTCCAAACTACAGGGTCTCTGAATAATTTTATCAGAGAATCAGCAAATCCATAAGTCAATGAATCACAAACCGCCTGCATGTCTTTTTTAAACATCCTAACATTATCATATACATAAAAGGATTTTTGCTTTAATGTGTCTTCAACAGCTCTAATTGTGTCACCGTGTAAATACAGGGTATCATCATCCATGAACTGCACAA
>JBLIBC010000106.1:0-8716 GCA_047632015.1 Glaciecola sp. | reverse complement strand
GGAACTTACAAGATCATGAATACTAGTACAGGAGGTTGTAAAGATTCATCTTATATCACCGTTAACCAGTTGCCTGTAGTTACACCGTTAACTAATTTATGTGCTGGAGAGAGTGCTAGCTTAGCATTAAATGCTGCATTTGCAGCTTCGGGAGGAATAAGTGTCTGGTCAATAGATTCTAGTCCAACCGGGGTAGGTGATGCTCCAGTACTTAGTGAGGTTTCTCCAGGAGATACATCTTTTGTAACTACAGCGACATCAAAAGCAGGGACGTACAAGATCATGAATACTAGTGCAGGAGGTTGTAAAGATTCAACTTACATCATTGTTAATCAGGCTCCTGTAGTTGCACCATTAACTAATATTTGCCTTGGAGAGAATGCAAGTTTAGTATTAAGTGCTACAGTTGGAGTTAGTGTTTGGTCAATAGATTCTATTCCGACTGGAACAGGAGGTTTTCCAACAATTGAAGAGGTTTCTCCTGGAGATACATCATTTATCAGTACAAGTACATCAAGACCCGGTACTTATAAAATAATTAATACAAGCTTACCGGGAGGTTGTAAAGATTCAGTTTACATCACAGTCAATTCATTACCGGTAATTACACCGTTAACAAATGTTTGTGCTGGAGAGACTGCTAACTTGACAATAAATGCTGCGTTTATTGCTGACGGAGGAGTTAGTGTTTGGTCTATAGATTCAACTCCGACGGGAACTGGTAGTATTCCAACAATTGTAGAGGTTTCCCCTGGAGATACATCATTTATCAGTACAGCTACATCAAGAGCTGGTACTTATAAAATACTTAATACAAGTATACCTGGAGGTTGTAAAGATTCGGTTTATATCACTGTTAATCCGGTACCTGTAGTTACACAGTTAACTAATATTTGTGCTGGAGAAAGTGCTGGTTTATCGGTAGATGCCACGTTTATTGCCGCTGGCGGTGTGAGTGTTTGGTCAATAGATTCTGTTCCGACTGGAACAGGTGATGTTCCAACAATTGCAGAGGTTTCTCCTGGAGATACATCTTTTATCACCACAATTACTTCAAAGGCGGGTACTTATAAAATACTTAATGTAAGTGTTCCTGGAGGATGTAAGGATTCAACTTACATCATTGTAAATCCTAAAAAAGATGCTACTATAACTACAACTACTGGAAATGACACTTTGACTCTTTGTGAAAAGGATCCTGATGATCCACAAGTGACCGTTGCTGAGACAGGTGGTACATGGAATAATATAAATGTTACAATGCCTTTTGGTAGTACTACCGCAACGATTGATTTGTCAGCTATTAAACCGGTAACAGATTTAATGTTAATTTACAAATTTGATGCTCCTGAACCATGTCCAGATGCTGACACTATTTGGATAACAACAACTAGTATATTAGATGCTTCTATTCTAGCTATGATGGATTACTGTATAAGTGATACTACAAGTTATGTTCTTACAAAATCGGCAACAGCAAATGACGGGGGAACATGGTGGGTTAATGGAGTTGAGAATCCAGCGAAGATATTTAAGCCTTCTCTACTACCGGCGGGAACCTATTCAATTGAGCAAAGAATTGGTGGGTTATGTGGAGATACTGATACGGTAAGTGTGATGATTTACCCATTAGCAGTTGCTGATATTACAGGTGACGCAACGCTTTGTAGGTATGACGACGCCATAACTTTAAGTGCCGATTCAACTTCCATTACTTGGAAAGAGATTGATGGGAAAGTTGGGTTCAACACTGGTACTTTAGTATTTAATCCTTTGACAGCGGCTAGTGGTGTTCATCAAATTGAGCATACCGTGTCTAATGCTCAATGTTCAGACGTTGATACTGCTTGGGTAACTGTAATTGATACTGCTGTAATAGCGATAGGTTCTTTTGGACCATACTGTGCAAATGGGAGTGCTGTGGTAATAACAGCCACTGATACTTCTACTCCCGATACTTCGGGAGCTTGGATACCAAGTGCATATTTAACTGCTGGGGGATCTTTTGATCCAACATTGGCCAATGTAGGGAAAAATGCTGTGAAGTATACCGTAGGTATTGCTTGCCCGGTAACTGAAATTGACAGTATTGAAGTACTTCTAAATGAAAACGCTAATATACCTGCGTATCCTGGACTGTGTTCTCAAGACCCTGCAATATCTGTAATAGGAACATCAGGAGAGTTATTATCAACCACTGTTGGAGTATATACTCCTGTTACAGGTTATGATGTTACTTCGAACATGTTTGATCCAGTTGTAGCAGGTGTTGGTACACATAAAATACTTTACACCTTAGGTGATTTACAAATGTGTGGAGATTCTGCCTCTACAACAATTAAAGTAACTGCTGCTGCTATAATTACACCAACTAACCCTGTTGATAGGTGTGTTGGAGATATAACAACTCCAAGTACTTTTTTAGCATCTGTTGGAACAGCTACTGGAACAGGTGTTTGGTCATTAAATGCTCCAGCTCTTGGAAGTATTAATCCAAATACAGGAGTTTGGTCAGGTACAGGAGTAACTGCTGGAGGGAAAGTTTATGCTACTTACACTTTCACAACTACTGATCCGGCACCAAATGGTTGTGTATCAAGCGCTCTTGATAGTCTGGAGGTGTTTGACAATCCAGTAATTGATTTCTCAAGAGAAAATGAAGATTCTTGTGTTGCTTATGCTGATGTATTTACGGACAACACTGTTTATTCACTAGCAGCATTAAGTGGCTCTACTTGGGACTTTGGAAATGGTGCAACGGGAACAAATCAAGGTTCTGATGGAACTAATTATACTGTAGCTGGTGAATACACAGTGACATTGAGTAATGAGTACGCGAATGGATGTGAAGCTACAGCAGATACGGTAATAAATGTATTCCCATTACCAACTGCTGACTTCGTTTGGTCGCCAAATCCAGTTAGTGTTTTAGACCCTAGAATTCAATTTACAAATTCAGGTGATCTTACGGACGAGTTTTTATGGGATTTTACGTCAAAAGGTAGTCCAGTTACAAGTGCATCGATTATGCCGAGTACAGTGTTTAGTGTTCTTGGTGATGATACCATCCCAGTTACATTGATTGTAACTAACAATTTCATGGCAAGCACGGGCGCGACTGTTGGTTGTACTGATACTGTTATCAAAAATGTAATCATTCAAGACATCTTCCAGTTGTATGTGCCAAATGCATTTACGCCGGGTACAAAGTCTGATGGATTAAATGACACGTTCTATCCAAAAGGCAGGAATTGGGCTCTAGATAATTACGAGTTTCTAGTATTAGACAGGTGGGGTAACTTAATTTTCCAAACAACTACCATTGGTCATGGTTGGGATGGAACTGTTGACGGAAGCGCAAGCTCCGGAAGACTATCTCAAAACGATGTGTATGTATGGAAGCTTACTGTGAAAAACATGTACACCGGAAAAGTTTACAGAAAAGTAGGTACCGTGACCTTGGTGAAATAGTACGAGGCTAAATAAGCTCAAAAAAAAAGGGAAGTATGACATGTGTCAGTACTTTCCTTTTTTTTTTGAGCTAAAATTGATATGCTTTCTATTTAGTAACCATGACTTCTGTGAAAGAATCAACATTCAAATGTTTGTTAGCAATGGATTGAATGTCTTTGGCTGAAACCGTATTCAGTAAACTCATGTAATCCAAGTAGTGTTCATTGGTTAAGCCGAATAAGTGCGTAGATTGATACCTGTCCATTTGTTGGAAAACACCATCAAAACTTCGTAACAGGTTTCCTTTAATGTAAGCGCTTACAGTCAGTAATTCTTGCTCCGAAACTAGTTTGTTTTGAAGAATCTTAATTTCCTTTTTAATTTCAACAATGCAATCATGTCCCTTGTTTTGAAGTACATCCGTTCCTATCGTCAAGGAGCAAACTTGTTTCCCTGGTACAATGGATGAGTTAATGCCATACGTCCAACCTTTTTCTTCGCGGATGTTTTGCATTAGTCTAGCTCCAAAATATCCACCTAAAATAGTGTTGATGAGGTTAAGTATCAAAAAGTCAGGATGATCCTGATTTGGAACATTAATACCCAAACGCACTGCGTCTTGTTTCGCAGTATCGTGAGTTAATTTGTTTAAGCCAGTAATTGAAGTAGCAACTTGTATACTTACAGCTGGAATGCTACCCAGTAGCCCGTTGTTTGCAATTTTACTTTTAAGGAGTCCAAGTACTTTGTCGTCTACCTTACCACTTACAAATAATTTGTATTTTTTTTGAAGTATGTTATTTTTCGCAAAATCTTTAATGTCATTCAAATTGATTTCATCAAAGGATTTTAAACTAGCTAAATTCCCATACACATGACCATCATATAATTGTCGTCTCAATTTTTGACGTGCAATGAAACCTGTATTGTGTAAGTTATGCTCAAAATCCTGTCTGCTTTCTGTTAAGAAATTATTGAACTCTATTTCATCAAGTGTAGGCTCAATAAAAATTGGATAAATTAAATCCAAAGCTTCTGTTAGGTTGCTGTCTAATACATGTAAAGTAAAACTGCTGTAATCTTTACCGCATTCCACACCAAAATACGCTCCTAGTTCGTCTAATTTTTGCGCAAATTGTTTTGAGTTGTATTGCGGGATTCCTTCCAATAACAGGTTAACTGCAAAATTAGCTTGCAAGCTTTTATTTTGATTACTTGTTCCGGTTTCAAAAACCCATTCTACTTTACATATTTCACAATTTTCGTCATGTAAATAATGCACATCTACATCTCCGAATTGTTCAGTGGATATTTTAGCAATACTAGGTGTGAAATCAGATACTATTGGTGGTTGGAATGCGCTCATTATTTGTTCAAGTCCTTTAATCCTTTGTTGAGACGGATGGTAACTGCATTTTTATGAGCATCCAATAATTCGTTTTCGGCCATAATTTCTATTGCAGGACCAATATTTTTTAAGCCTTGTTTTGAAATTCGTTGAAAGGTTATTTTTTTATTGAAGCTTTCCAAAGAAACTCCAGAGTAAGCTTTTGCAAATCCGTTGGTAGGTAAAGTGTGGTTTGTTCCCGATGCATAATCCCCAGCACTTTCAGGGGTGTAATCCCCTAAAAAAACACTTCCTGCGTTTCTTATATTGTTAATGATGTATTCCTCATCCTCACTCATGACAATGAAGTGTTCAGGAGCATATTCATTTATCATTTCCATCGCTTCTTGTACATTATCCACTAAAACCAAAGTGGAATTTTCCAATGACTGTGCAGCTATGTCTTTTCTTGATAATTGAGCTAATTGCTTTGCAACTTCTTGTTTAGTGTTTTCTAACACTGTTTCATCAGTGCATACTAAAATAGACTGGCTGTCAATACCGTGTTCAGCTTGTGATAATAAATCCGAGGCGATGAAAGCAGGAGATGCGCTTTTGTCAGCGTAAACGAGCACTTCTGACGGCCCTGCAGGCATATCAATAGCAATTCCTTCCGTAGTTGCTTTTTCCTTAGCTGCAGTTACGAATTGGTTTCCAGGTCCAAATATTTTATAAACTGCTGGAATTATATCTGTGCCGTATGTCATTGCTGCTATAGCTTGAATCCCTCCAACTTTGTAAATCTTTGAAATTCCAATTTTGTTAGCAGTGTATAATATAGCAGGGTGGATGTTGCCCGATTTATCTGGGGGTGTACATAATATGATTTCAGGACAGTCCGCAATTTTTGCAGGAACTCCCAACATTAATACTGTTGAAAATAAAGGCGCTGTTCCACCAGGTATATATAACCCTACTTTTTCAATGGCTGTTTCTGTTCTCCAACATGTTACTCCAGGTGTAGTTTCTACAGCTGACTCGTCAAATATCTGATTGTTGTGAAAAGCAAGTATGTTATTGTACGCTAAATCAATAGCATCTTTCAATTCATTTGAAACCGCATTCACAGCCTTTTCAACTTCGATGGTGTTTATCAATACATTTTCAGGTGAGCTTTGGTCGAACTTACTGGTGTAAAAAGCAACAGCTTGGTCACCTTTGGTTTTAACTGCTTCAAAAACTTCATTTACAATTTGATCCAAATTAGCCTTTTCCTTCACTGGTCTTGAAAGGATTTCTGGCCATTCTGATTTTTGCGGATACTTGTAAACTTTCATTTTAAAACGGCATTTAATAAGCGAAGTAAAAGTAATAAATGTCATTTGATTTGATAGGTTATAGTTAACTCAAACTATACAAATTGTTTAGTTTTGTTTAAAAGAGGTCTCATGCAGTTGTTTTTTGCTTCAAAATCAGATGTTCAAAAAGGTGTTTTGTCACCTGAAGAGTCGCAGCATTGTGTAAAAGTGTTGCGTAAAAAAGTGAATGATAAAGTAAATGTGATTGATGGAGAAGGGTGTAATTATTTGGTGAGAATTACCAAATCCAGTGCAAAATCTTGCGAATATCAAGTGTTGTCAAAAGAGGAAGTGCCTTTTAACTTACCTAACCTGCACATCGCAATTGCGCCTACTAAAAACCTTAGCAGGTTTGAGTTTTTTGTGGAGAAAGCATGTGAGTTGGGGATAAAGGAAATAACCCCCATGCTGACATCAAATTCAGAAAGGAAACATTTAAATATCGAAAAACTCACGAAAAAAATGATTGCAGCTTGCAAACAAAGCTATACTTTGCATTTTCCAACAATCAATCCTGTATTGAAATTCTCAGATGTGGTTAAAATAAAGGCTGAACAAAAGCTAATTGCTCATTGTTACAGTCATGAAACACCTCATTTAAAATCCTTTGATAAGGAAAAGGAAACTTTTTTAATTGTGGGTCCTGAAGGTGATTTTTCAAAAGAAGAAGTGCAAGCTGCTATTGACGCTAAATTCCAAGCAGTGTCCTTAGGGTATAAAAGATTACGAACTGAAACCGCAGGCATGTTTGCTTGTTCTATTTTTAATTTAGCCGATTCATGAAAAAGACAATCGCTTTTTTATTGCTCACAATATTGGTCGGGTCAAGCTTTGTTCCGCAGCACAGTTTTAAAATTGCTGTGCTTAAATACAGCGGAGGAGGTGATTGGTACGCCAACCCAAGCTCGCTACCTAATTTGGCGAAGTTTTGCAATTTAACGATGGAGACTAGTATTAATGTTGAAACGGAAAAAGTAAGTGTGGGTAGTGCTGATATTTTTTCCTATCCATTTTTACATATGACAGGGCACGGTAATGTGGTGTTCTCTGATCAAGACGCTCAAAATTTACGTAAGTATTTATTGGCTGGAGGTTTTTTGCATATTGACGACAATTACGGAATGGACAAATTTATAAGACCTCAAATTAAAAAAGTATTCCCGGAATATAAGTTGGTGGAAATTCCTTTTTCACATGATTTATACAAAAGCCCCAACAAATTCCCCAATGGTTTACCTAAAATTCATGAGCACGATAATAAAGCACCTAAAGGATTTGGAATTGTTCATAAAGGCAGGATAGTACTTTATTACACCTACGAGTGTGACTTAGGCGATGGCTGGGAGGATGCTGAAGTCCATAATGACACAAAAGAAGCTAGGACTCAAGCGCTACAAATGGGTGCTAATATCATGAGTTACGCGTTGACGTTAGGGGAGGATTAGTCGTTTTTTGGAATTTACATGTAGCCTTATTTCATTGTTTGGTTTTACCCTGTTGGTACTTAATGACTACTTTTTTTAACCAAACGCTAGCGTAATCAAAAACAATTAGCTATTTTTGTCGTCCGATTTATAGATAATAGAAAGATAAATAGAGAAAAGAAATGGTTTTAACAGCAGCACAAAAAGGAAAGATTTTCGCAAAACACGGTAAAGCAGCAACTGATACAGGTTCTTCAGAAGGACAAATTGCTTTATTTACGGAAAGAATCACACATTTAACAGGACACTTAAAAAACAACAGAAAGGACTATGTTACACAAAGGTCTTTACAGTTGTTAGTGGGTAAAAGAAGGTCTTTATTGACTTATTTGAAAAACAAGGATATTGTAAGATATAGAGCAATCGTTGCTGATTTAGGCTTAAGAAAGTAAGCGTAATGGTTAACGGTTAACATTATTAATAAGGCAATTGGGAAACTAATTGCCTTATTTTGTTTTAGTGCCTTGATAGTATAAGTCGCTGAATTAGTTAAGTACACAAATAAATAAATATATACATGAGTATTAAATTAGCAACGCAAACGATTGCGTTAAAAGATGGTAGAACGATTTCCATCGAATCAGGAAAATTAGCAAAGCAGGCAGATGGTTCTGTATTGTTAAGAATGGGAGACACAGTACTTTTAGCTACTGTAGTTTCAAATAAAAAACTAAGAGAAGGAATGGATTTCTTTCCATTATCTGTTGATTACAAAGAAAAGTATCCAGCAGACGGAAGATTCCCCGGAGGTTTTATAAAAAGAGAAGCTCGTCCAAATGACTTGGAGATTTTAACTTGTAGATTAGTTGACAGAGCATTAAGACCTTTGTTTGATTCTGATTATAAATTAGAAACACAAGTAATGATTTCTTTACTTTCTTTAGGTAAAGATGATGCTCCAGATGCTTTAGCTTGTTTTGCTGCATCTGCTGCAATTGCTGCTTCAGATATTCCGTTTAACGGACCGGTTTCAGAAGTAAGAGTAGCTAGAGTTGATGGTGAATTAATTTTGAATCCAACTTATACTCAAATTGCTGCTAGTGATTTAGACATGGTTATCGCTGCTACCTTGAAGGATATCATGATGGTAGAGG
>JBLIBC010000105.1:0-8837 GCA_047632015.1 Glaciecola sp. | reverse complement strand
ATATTGCTGTTATCAGAATATTTAGTAAAATGAGAGAAGCGTTCTTAACCCATAAAGACTTGCTGTTAAAAACGGATGAGGTTACGCAAAGAGTTGAAGGGCAAGATGAACAAATTGCTTTAATTTTTGAATACATCAAACAATTTGAAAATGCAAAGGAAGAAGAATGGAACCAAGCAACAAGGGACAAAATAGGTTTTAAACAAAATTGAAAATGCAAATTAAAAATTTAAACATCAACGAAAGACCACGTGAGAAACTTTTAAAACACGGTGTGGATTACTTATCTAATGCAGAATTGTTGGCAGTAGTAATGGGTTCAGGGACGGTGGACAAAAGCGCGATTGAGTTAAGTCATGAGCTAATAAATCTTGGTGATGGAAACTTGGACAGTTTAGCGGGGAAAAGCAAAAAAGAGTTTACTAAAATTAAGGGAGTTGGAATAGTAAAGGCCATGTGTTTGGAGGCCATTTTTGAATTGGGTAAAAGACGAAAATCAGCCAATCATCAGGAATTGGTGGTGCGTTCAAGTAAGGATGTATTTGACCATGTGCAAGCATTGATGTCAGGGGTGAAATGTGAAGAGTTTTGGGTGATAGCCTTGAACAAGGCAAATAAAATGTTGTCGAAAAAGAAAATTAGTAGTGGAGGAGTATCTGCAACGGTAGTGGATGTTAAAGTAATAATAAAATACGTTGTGGATGAATTAGCTAGTGCTGTAGTTGTTTTTCACAACCACCCTTCCGGAAATGCAAAACCAAGTACAGCAGATGAAAAAATTACTAAAAAATTAAAGGAAGCGCTATCATTATGTGACATCGTTCTCTTGGATCATTTGATAGTCTGCGAACAAGATTTTTACAGTTTTTCAGATGAGGGAATGATGTAAAGTCAATATTATTAATTGTACTAGTTTATTCACTTGTTGAAAGGCAAATTATAGTTACTTTTGACATGTTATTATCACGACTAAAAAGTCAATGAATATGAAAAACTTTGCATTAATAGGAGCAGCAGGGTACATTGCTCCACGACACATGAAAGCAATTAAAGCAACAGGTAACGATTTGATCGCTGCCTTTGACCCTTTTGACAGTGTTGGCGTCATTGATAGCCAATTTCCAAAAGCTGACTTTTTTGTGGAATACGAACGTTTTGATAGGCATTTAGATAAAGTTAAAAGAGCAGGTACATCTTTGGATTACTTGAGTGTGTGTTCTCCTAACTACTTGCACGATAGTCATATTCGTTTTGGATTGCGTCACGGTGCTGATGTAATTTGTGAAAAGCCATTGGTACTTAACCCTTGGAATATTGACGCTTTAGAGGATTTACAAAAAGAAACAGGACAAAAAGTATATAACATCCTTCAATTAAGGCTACACCCAAGCATCATTGCTTTAAAAAAGCAAGTAGCTGAGGCTCCAAAGGATAAAATATTTGACATTGATTTAACCTACTTGACTTCAAGAGGGAACTGGTATTATACGAGTTGGAAAGGCGATCAAAGCAAATCAGGAGGAATTGCAAGTAACATTGGAGTTCACTTTTACGACATGCTACAATGGGTTTTTGGACCAATCAAAAAGAACATAGTTCACGTACATACGCATGACAGAGCAGGGGGGTATTTTGAATTTGAGCGTGCAAGAGTAAGGTGGTTTTTATCCATTAATGCGGACACTTTACCTGATGAAATCAAAGCAAAAGGGATGACCACTTATCGTTCCATTACCATGGAAGGAAAAGAAATTGAATTCAGTGGAGGATTTACCGATTTACATACCATGTCCTATCAAGGTGTTTTGGACGGGAATGGTTTTGAAGTAGGTGAAGCAAGAAACGCAATCCAAATTGTACATGATATTCGTCATGCTGAACCAGTTGGATTAGTGGGAGACTATCATCCGTTTGCAGCAAAAAAACAATCAGCTCATCCTTTTACCAGTAAGTAACCGATGTCATTTGAAAACATTTCTTTAGTAATTGAGGACAAGATAGCCTTGGTTAAAATTGATAGGCCTAAGTTCTTGAATGCTTTGAATAAACTAACTATACTTGAGCTCAGTAGTTGTTTGGATGGTTTGGAAAATGACCCTAATGTGAGGGTGATTGTCCTTACCGGTGAAGGGCAAAAAGCATTTGTAGCTGGAGCAGACATCAAAGAATTTGAAGGATTCAATAAAGAACAAGGAAAACAATTAAGCAAAGAAGGTCAAGATTTATTGTTCAGCAAAGTAAATGCTTTATCTAAACCTACAATAGCAGCCATTAACGGTTTTGCATTAGGTGGAGGCTTGGAACTAGCCATGAGTTGTCACATTAGGATGGCAAGTGAAAACGCAAAATTGGGTTTACCAGAATTGTCGTTGGGATTAATTCCTGGATATGGAGGGACGCAGCGACTCATGAAATTAATAGGAAAAGGAAGAGCGCTTGAATTAATGTTAAGTAGCAACATGATAGGTGCTAAACAAGCTTTTGATTTTGGTTTAGTAAATCACGTTTTTTCGTCTGAAAATTTGTTAGCTGAAACTTTTAAATTGGCTCGAAAAATAGCTGTAAATTCTCCTTTTGCAGTTTCAAAAGCACTTAAAGCAGTGCAAATTGGGAGTGATTCTTCTACTGGTTTGAATGCTGAAATTGAGCTGTTTGGCGACTGTTTTGGTACCGATGATTTCAAAGAAGGAACCACTGCTTTTTTAGAGAAAAGAAAACCGAATTTTAAATAGGAAAGATTTTTTCCAACACAACACTATTACCATGGCAATTGATGTGATTTTTGAAGACAAATGGAAGGAAGTAATGTCCTCCTTTGAAAGTAAGTTTGGTGGAGGAATGGACATGCAAGCCATTCTTTTTTTAATTGGTGTGCAGGAATTAGGGACAGGACCAATGGAATTTTCAAAAAAGCAAAAGATAGAGTTAATGCACATCGCCATTTGTACTCTTTTGACACCTTTTGGTTATTACAAATTGACCGGACACGATGATGATGGATGGCCTCATTATGACAACCTTAAAAAGCTGCCTTCCTTAAACGGCGGGGAACAACTTAAACTCATGAAAGACGCGATAATTGATTACTGGACAAAGCATGAGGATTTGTTTGCGTGATCTTCATAAGCTACTAGTTCATTAATGTCCCTAAATCAATAATACCTTTTTTGAGGTATTGAAGTTAACCCTAATTATTCCGTGCTTTGCAGTTGACTTTTAAATAGTCAATTAGGAGCATGAAATTATCAGAATTACAGCATCATCACGAGGCAGTCATTACCAAGGTAAAGGGCAGGGGAGCGTTTAGGAAACGTATCCTAGAGATGGGGTTTGTGAAAGGTCAAAAAATTTCCATTGTAAAAGGGGCGCCTTTGCGGGATCCTATTCAGTATCGAATCATGGATTATGAGGTTTCACTGCGAAAAAGTGAAGCGAGTTTAATTGAAGTGCTCACCAAGGAGGAGGCGAAGGGTATAACTACAGCCACATTTGAAGGAGTAATTACCGACGACGAACTTAAAGTTACAGCATCCAAAAAAGGAAAAAACATCAACATTGCATTGGTTGGGAATCCTAATTGTGGGAAAACGACTTTGTACAACAAGGCTTCTCATTCTAAAGCTAAAGTAGGAAATTACAGCGGGGTGACTATCGATACCCATGAGGCCACATTTAAACAAGATGGATACGAATTGTCATTAACGGATCTACCAGGAACATATTCACTTTCTGCCTATACCCCTGAAGAATTATTTGTCCGTAAACACATAGTTGACCTTAATCCAGATGTGGTAATTAATGTGGTAGATGCATCCAATTTAGAGCGAAATTTATATTTGACAACCCAACTAATTGACTTGGATATTAAGGTAATTCTTGCCTTGAACATGTACGATGAGTTGGAAAAGAAGAGAGTCAATTTTGACTACAAAAAATTGGGAGACATGCTTGGGATTCCAATAATTCCAACAGTAAGTACAAAAGGAAAAGGGGTTGATGATCTCTTTAAAAAAGCCATTGAAGTATATGAAGACAAGGATCTTTCGGTAAGACATGTCCACATGAATTATGGAAAGAACATTGAGAAGTCTATTGAGACAATTCAACAAGCTATACGACAAGAAGATAATTTTAAGCTTACCAATAATATTTCGTCTAGGTTTTTGGCTGTAAAATTAATTGAAAGAGACAAGGATGCTCTGGAGATGGTGAGTTCTTGTAAAAACATAAAGGCTATTCGTCAGGAGGCTGACAAGGAAGTTGTTCGTCTGGAGGAAGAAATGGACACCGATAGTGAAACCATCATCACTGACGCAAAGTATGGATTCATTGCAGGAGCTTTAAAAGGAACTTACTTTGATGGGCCTGAAGGGAAAAGAAAAAAAAGCCAAGGGGTAGACGCTTTGCTTACTCATAAGTTTTGGGGCTTTCCTATTTTTATCTTTTTCATGTGGTTGATGTTCCAAAGTACTTTTACCGTGGGTGCTTACCCAGTGGAATGGATTGAGAGCTTAGTAGCTATGTTAGGCGATGGTATAAGCACATTATTAGGTCCTGGTATGCTAAGGGATTTACTGGTAGACGGCATCGTTGGTGGAGTAGGTGGGGTGATTGTTTTTTTACCGAACATACTCATACTGTTCTTTTTCATTTCTTTAATGGAGGATACAGGTTACATTGCTCGAGCTGCTTTTATCATGGATAAGTTAATGCATTTTCTTGGTTTGCATGGAAAGTCATTTATACCTCTAGTCATGGGGTTTGGTTGTAATGTGCCAGCTATTATGGCAACCAGGACATTGGAAAGTAAAAACAACCGGTTGTTGACCATGTTAATCAACCCATTTATGTCATGCAGTGCAAGGCTCCCGGTATACATTTTGTTGATAGGGGCTTTCTTTCAGGATAACCCTGGAACGGTTCTGTTTTCGATGTATTTGATTGGTATACTATTATCCATTGTAATGGCAGTAATATTCAAAAAAACATTGTTTAAACTGGAGGAAGTGCCATTTGTAATGGAGTTACCACCTTACAGGTTGCCAACTGTGAGGTCAACCATGACACACATGTGGGAAAAAGGGTTTCAGTATTTAAAAAAGATGGGGGGTGTAATCATGGTTGCATCAATTATCATTTGGGCATTGGGTTACTTTCCGCGAGAGGTTAATTATTCCAAGGATTATGATGCTTTGATAACTCAGGTAGGGCATGATCAAAACGCGGTAGCAAGGTTCAAAATTCAAAAGGAATCTGAAAGATTTGAGGGTTCCTATATTGGGAAAATTGGACACTTCATTGAGCCAGCTATTCAACCGCTAGGTTTTGATTGGAAGATGGGGATAAGTTTGGTAACCGGGATGGCTGCCAAAGAATTGGTAGTGAGTACAATGGGTGTGTTGTACCAAGTTGGTGAAGATACACCTGAAGATTCAGAGGCACTGATAAGTAAATTACAATCACATACTTACCAGTACGGCGAGCGAAAAGGAGAAAAAGTTTTTTCACCCTTGATTGCCTATTGTTTTATGTTATTCATCCTTATTTATTTCCCTTGTGTAGCAGTGATTGCTGCCATAAAAAAAGAATCAGGGGGATGGAAATGGGCAATTTTCACAATGGTTTATACCACGGGTTTAGCTTATTTTGTTTCCTTTGCGGTATATCAAATAGGTTCTATCTTTATTTAAAGAACAAGTTATGCAAGAAATTATCACTTACTTTATTTTAGCTGTCACCGTCTTATTCGTTGGTGTTAAAGTGGTTCGAACATTCACGAGTAAGAAAGCTGTTTCTTCGTGTGCCACAGGTGGCTGTTCAGGGTGTGATGTAAAGAATAACTGCGGGACTGTTTAATTGAAGGCGAATTCTCAAAATTGATTTTTCTTCGTTGAACTTTAAAATTAAAAGCCTCACATACTTATGTATGCTGCGTTTTTCATTTCTCGTTCGCCTCAATAAATCGAACTTTTAGCACCCCCCTTAACTTTACTTAAATATTTATTTAAAAGTAAGTACTGAAACCAAACAACCAGGTAGCCGTTTTAGCTGCAGGATTATTTAAAATATCCTTTTGCCATTGATATCGGTAGTTTAACCTGATTACTGTTTGTTTAGATGGTCTGAAACTAATTGCAGGCGTTACCGCAACGATGTCATCGCCAATATCAGTTCCTGTTTCGTTGAAAGTGCCCATATTCCAGTCAGCGTAATCCATACGAGCAGCAAGGTTTAATGTTGCTCCTTCCCAATTCATAAAGTTTCCTTTTACAATCGGTTGTACCAAATCCATAAAAGCACCCCACTGTTTCCTTCCGTATTGTTGAGTGTACGTTCCGGGAACATCAACTACAATCATAGCCGCTTCCCCTACTATGTAAGTTCCAGTTTTTTTGATGGTAGTGTTAATATCCACTGCAAAAACATCCACCCTGCGTTTTTTATCAATTCGGATCCCGTCAGGATTAAAAGTATTATAAAATCCTCCCATGTACGATAAACCTATTTCTCCAATTTTTCTGTTTTTAATGGCGATTTTACCTGTGAACATAGGCTCTCCATTGCTGCTTTCCTCAAACCTTTCGCTGTTACCCTTAGTTGCCGCTAAAGATGTCCTGTTTTCTTGGTTGTCAATGATGCTGTCATCAAATCCATTGGTGGCATATAACTCATACCCAAATATCCAGTTTCCGCTGTATGTTTTTCCAAATATTCCAAACCCTGCATTGGACCATGTAGCTGGCAATAAGTTCACACCTACATCAGGTCGTTCAATGAATTCCCATTTTGGACCATCGTGGTTTTGGTTAAAGGCTCCAATTGGATTCATGATAATTCCACCACGTAAATTGAATGCAGGATTAAAAGTTAAATCCATTGCCGCGAATTCAATGGCTATTTCTTTCCCACCTTCTTCAAATTCGATTTCGGTTAAAAATTTAATTCTTTTACCTACTGACGATGACAAGAACATAGTCAGTCGTCTTGCTTGAAAGGACAAACCCTCAGATAGTCCATCTTCCGAGCTATAAAATGAATTAGCTTCCAAGTATCCACCAACGGCTACAGGTGACTTTGCAATCGTTAAGAATGGCCGGTTATAGACCGCGTCCATGTTCAGTTTACTGGTTGCCGTATCCACAGGTAGCCGTGCGATTAACGAATCCTTTTGTGCCTGCGCACTTTGAATTGCTACAAAAAGTATAGTTACAACAACAAGCTGTTTAATATAAGTGTACAATGATATTTTCATTTTTGATGGTTGTTTTATAAGTCTTTAAATTCGATTCTGCTGGGCCCGACAATACTTCTCCTTTGTTGGAGAATTCAGCGCCGTGACATGGACAAGAGTATCTTCCTCCACCCACATTTAGTTCGCACCCTTGATGGGTGCATTTTAGTAAAGAAGCGACATATACATCCTTTTCCATGTGGTAAATACACACAGGAAACTTCAGTTTGTCAGTTTGCACAAGTATAAATTTTCGCTTGCTTGTTTTGTTTTTATCTACGCGAGTGAATTCTGATAACGGAATGACAAGTGTATTTGATTTCACTGTTGACTTGGCATAGTATAAGGATTCACATGAAGCTAAAACACTACCTATTATTGGAATCCCAACCCCAACGTAACAACATGATTTTATGAATTTTCTACGTTCCATTAGGTATTAAAGTGATTTTAAGAAGCTCAACAATTGTTGTTTTTCCAAGTCCGAAAGCGCTGAATATTTATCTTTTGACCCTTCAGCTTCACCACCATGTAACAAGATGGCTTGTGCAATAGTAGTTGCTCTTCCATCATGCATTAAATAAACAATTCCGCCTTGAGCTTCGAGGGATAGTCCCAATCCCCAAAGTGGTGGAGTTTTCCATTCGTACGTCATGGCATGTCCTTCAGTGTAGCCATCGTCTAACCCTGGACCCATGTCATGTAATAGTAAATCTGTATAAGGACTAAAGGTTTTATAAGATAATGCACCAATTGGTGAAAATCCAGTTTCCATGCTCGGAGTATGGCATGATCCACATTGGATTTCCGAAAACAATTGTTTTCCAGCAACAACTTCGGCATTGTCCACGTCTCTTTGCACTGGAGCCTTCAATGTTTTCAAATAAGCTACGACATCGTTTATCGTTTGTGTGCTCACATCAGGATCCTCTTCCAGTCCTGAATAAGGATCAACTGGTTCAAACAAAGAGGTTACACCCATGTCTTGGTTGTACGCTCCTGAGGTTTGATGAAGTAAATCGTAAGCAGCTCCTTTTTTTCCAAAACGAGTAATGTATTTACCGTTTTTCGGAATAGCATTTGGACGTAAACTAACGTAGCTAGGAATGTTGGTGTAGTGTGGACGACCGCTGATCCCATCACCGTCAGCATCGTTTGGATCAGAAAGCGCAATTAAATAAGCATCCGTCACTGCGTCCAAAAATCCAAGGCCTGTAACAGCTGGTGCCACTAAATCAGTGGATGGTGCGTTGGATGGAAGTGATTCAGGTTGATAACCAGGAATTGCTTTTTGCTGCAGTTGCGGACCGCCCATTGACAAGAATTGATTACCTCCAGTATCTGGTTGACCAAACCGGGTAAACCTCACAAAAGGGTGACCTTTACCATCTCCAGGATGACAGCTGGCACATTGGTTTGCAACGAATATTGGCCCTAATCCAGTTGCAGCAGTAAAGGTTTCGCCAAAAGCTTCATCGCCTCTAAAAAACTCTAATTTTTCAGAGGAAGTTAAACCTTCCATTGGACCATCCAATAATTCGTTTTCTTCAGGAGCGGAAGGCAATGTTTTTTCACAACTTACAAATGTCAATGCGATTAAGAATAT
>JBLIBC010000104.1:0-8864 GCA_047632015.1 Glaciecola sp. | reverse complement strand
TTCTTTTGGGTGAAAGTTTATCCGTGCAACAAGACCAAATTGGATAAGATTTATACGTACCTTGTTGTTTCAATATCCAAAAATATTTTTCTTTACATAAAAAAATCACCTATGAGGGTCTTAAAGTATTCAATACAATTGTTATTTCTATTCGGTTTTTTTGCAATGTCATTTACCCAATGTGCTTCGTTGAAGAGTGTTGACAAAAATGCCACTACTTTTCAAGGCTTAGGCGGAGAGTTTGGACAATATTTAAGTCATGTTAATAGTGAAGTCAATTTGCAATCTGGAGTTCAAGGTCTGGGTGAGACTTTCAAAATAGTTCAGCGACCAAATGGCAGTATTGCTATAGTGTGTTTGGGTAAAGAAAAAGGGAAATACTTAAGTCATTCAAACAAAGAACTATCACTAGAAACGGACATTACTGGAGAGAGCGAAGAGTGGAACCTTCAAAGTCGTGGAGACAATCGAATAGCTTTTGAAGCAATGGGACAAGAGAAAGGTTTTTTTCTTAGTCATGCATTCAGTAAAATTTGGTTACAGAGGGGGTATCAGGGAGAAGGAGAACTTTGGTTGCAAGAGAAATATAAAAAGTAAATATATTTCCAGAGTCACATAATAATGAAGGAGTTACGAAAGTAGCTCCTTTTTTTTGTGCCTTGTGGTGGGGTCAGGTGGTGGGTTTTGAGCTATTGGTGGTAGTCAAAACTATTGAACTAGAAATTAGTTGGGCTTAATGCGACAGAACCATTAGATTTGATATTTCAAATTATCCAAGTATTTGCAAAAGACAATTACTTGCTACCATAACAAATCAATAAATGCTGACACATAGACTATTTACCATATTATGCATAGCTGCAGCTTTTTTAAGCTGCACGAATATTACAGAAACAGATAAATTTAACAATCAGTTTATCTCAAGCCAAATCAATTCATTGAACAGTGAAATCTATGTTCTCCAAAGGAGTTATCAAGAAATTAAAAAGAAATTTTCAAATACTCCAGACTCTATAAAATGTATTCCTTCAATAAATACACAATTAAAAATAAACGAAGCAAATGTTCTTAAACTGACCCAACAAATCGACAGGGAAGCATCATTTTTTTCCGACATTCTATTTATCAAAAAAAAAGAAAAAGGGGAATTCAATCCTGTTAATCTAATTGACTCAATCTCTTTAAATAGCAACGGGAGAATCAGCTATAATACAGATACTATTCTCCGTCAAATAAGGACAACAGTTCAGTCATTTCAAAAAACAATAGATACTGACGGCAATTATAGAAACGATTGGTTAGCCTACTCGTTTAAAATACATTGCAGTTTTAAGAATGGGGAAATCAAGAATGATTATTCAGAATATTTAAATTCAAAAAAAAACAAATGGGAGCGTTACATTGACTTAATAACTATAAAAAAAGAGATACTCCACCATCATCTCATTATTTTAACTTCATTGAATAAAAAATAAAACTGTTGTTAACACGAGACTCTTGTTAGGTAGTAATCAATATAGTCCTACAAAAACCTTAACAACCAGACTACACAAAAACAGGAGCTTCTAAGGGCGTTTATTCGCATCGAGCTTCAACGTGTTGTTTGTGTTGATTGGGTGTGTTAGGATGGGTGGTGTGGGGTGTGGCAGCATGTATACTGTTACTTCCTCCTTTTAATAAGATACATGAATAACAATGCTTGAATAGATAGGAATAGATAAATCGATATTTGGTTAAAAGAGTCGATATGCCTCCATGATTCCATTTCAAAATAAGGGTTCCACCTATCCCCTTTGTAGACTCTTTCTTTCCCAACGATTTTTCCTTTTACAGCATAGACTCCAACACCCTGATAGTCGGGAACTTCAGCAGGCATCTCTGAAATAAATAATTCAGAATAATCAAGATTGTATTTCATTAGACTGTCAGGTGTGTTTGCTTTCAGGTAACCTTCACCCACAAGAACTTTCTCGTCTGGACAAGTGCAAGCTTGTCCCTTTATAATTATTTCACCAGTAATGTATGGTGATATATTTCGAACCAGTGGTATGTATGGAGCAAAATACAGCACCTCTACTGCCATTGCTAAGACAAAAATTAATAGCACTCTTTTTTTTGAAAAAACATTCATGCTGCTAAGATATAAAATCAAATTAGGGGACCTTGATTCAGCAGAAGCCAACACTTATTCGAATATAGAAGCAACTCGCTTTATAATGAACCAATACAATAAGTTTGCACCAATGACCAGTTGGAGATTTAAAGGAAACTTCCATTGGAAATCCCAAAGAAACCATGTTTTATCTCCTACAAACACTTCAACCAAGTAGTAGTTTACTATCAAAGAGACTAAGGAAACAAGACCACTTATCAATATATAATAAACAACAAATAGTAATTTCTTTTTGATTGAATGGACATACTTTGAAATGAAAAAGTTGCTCATCAGAATAAATACTGGCATAAAAATCCCAAATGACGGACCACCTTTTCCAAATGGTGAAGGAACTAGACCAGCCGCTAATAACGTGATACTTAAAGCTAGTATTAACAAACTATAATTGTTTCTCTGTGGTTTTGACATCCCCCCAAACATAATAAATCCTTAACACATGATATTAGTTCATTAATCACTGTCAGAGGTCCTTCCTACAACAACATGATTCTGAGGAAGAGTTAATTCTAAATTTTCATTTTTTATTAAAGAACCACCTTCATCGAAATAATGAATCTCCCCAGATTCCTCAGGTGCAGGATAAAGTTCTTTTGTGATTGTGTCTTGTACAAATACAGTATCAAGATTCCACAAATATTTAATGCTTTGCACTTTGGAACTATCTCTTGAAAAGTAAGAGTAAATTTTTAGTGTATCTATTTGCTGTTCAGATATTGATGTCGAATTCTTACAAAAAGAGAATAATATACTTCCCTTAGCTACTTCCATACATTCACCTGATTCCTCATACTGACAATCAACATCAAAAATAAATACAGAGTCTTGTTCAATATCGTATAAGTACTCTGTTGGTAGTGGCTGACTATCCATTTGTAAATAGATAATATCAAACTCCATCCCTGGTGCTCCATAGTCTAAATTTAAGCGATACGACTGCACCCCTTCCATTCCTGTAATGGAACCATTTGATTTAAACTCAACAGGACTTTCTTTGAGGAAGTATTGACCTGATACAACACACTCATTGACTAATTTATCTAATGCTGAATCTCCATTCTGTATGTGGAAATAACGATTATCGTTAACTGTTAAGGTGTCCCCATCAAAACTTACCTCAGCTATTAATCTTGTGGAGTCAGAACTGTAAATAGCACCACTCCCTTTTGTTTTTAATGATAAGACATTCAAACCAGCACCCTCATGAATATTCATTTGCATGATTGAGTTATCAGACTTTATTCTATAAAAATCATCTGCTGATTTACTTCCAGCTATTTTTGTTGATTTTGATTGTTTCAGTAATTCGATGTAATCTTCATTCACCCAGAATCCAATATGTTGTTCAGTCAACTCAACAGATTTTACTTTATCAAGTAAGATGCCCATATGTATTCCATTATTGGGTTCTTGAACACCAGTATTGCAGCCTACTGTTAACAAGAATACAACCAAGACTGAAAGAATTCTTAATATCATACATCAAATCTAAAGATTCTCCTGTGAAGTGGTTGAAGAAGTTAGAGAATCTATTGAGGGAATTTAAATACACAACAATATTCAAGACCTATTTTGCTTTCTAAATAATGTTCTGATGGAATAAATAACAAACCAAAGAGCACCTAACAAGATGTAGCTAAATGCAAAGCCATACACCCCTGATTCATGAGTAAACGAATAAGTTAAACGTTCAACCCACCAACCAGATTTTAAATACAAATCCGAACCATCAGGATAGCAGCAACTAAAGTAATCAGAACTACTTATCACCACAGTTAATAGGTAGCCTAAGACAATAAAGAGTACAATTTGTTTTTTCATGAGTCTTTGTTTATAAATGGTTTTGCATTAATATTTCGAAGTGGTTTAAATCTTCTTCTCCGAGAAAGTGAGTCGCTTTACAAATCCATCTTTCGATATTTAATCATTGAGGTTGAATCAGAACAACTTACTTCATCAGCTACAATTTCACCATCCACCGCTTCTATATCAGCCTCACAGGTGGTAACCCATTTGTAAATAATCAAATTACCATCTTTTATTGACACAGTGGATTCGATAGTTTGGCTATCTCCCGCATCACCCCAATTAGTGGCAATTACCTCTTTTGACAACAAAGTATCTCCTTCAACATCGTATTCGCAAGCATAATATAGAGGACCGTAGTCATCTTGTTGTGAGAAAATTAAAAGAAATACAGATGGGTCAAGCTGAATCTTGCACAGTGGTTTAATACCTGTTGTTGAGACTCCTGTTGGTCTTATTAGATTAGTAAGGGATGTGATTTTTGACAAAGGAACACAAACACTATCAGGATACTCTTTGTTATGGTCTATATCTAAAATTGTAATTCGCTCTGGCACCGAATCAACCCATTGGAAGTAATCAAACAATGTATTCAACTTCGAACTTTCCAATACAGCAATATCATGAATCGTAATAATCTTGTACACTAGCTTGTCTAGTTCCTCCTGCTCTCCTGACCCTGGCTCAGGGTCACCTTTTGTTGAATATATAAAGACAGTGTCTTCATGTGATTCAAACGCATAACAGTTTGATTCCTCACCGTTTTTAAAGCATATTCCATCAAGAACCGTTATTGGTCCACCCATAAAGTCGGTAAAAATATAAAACCCATCAAAATCACTATTCCCCCTGATTTCACCATCTTCTGTGAAGATTACATCTATGCTAACTCCATTAGAATCTGTAATATTTCGTTGCCCAGCAATCAGCACCTGATTAACAACTTTCTGAAGTCCCCAACCTAGGTCATCATTATTTTGTGACTGAGCAACTTTAACATACTTTCTTGTAGAAATAACTTGCTGTTTAATGTCGTACTTAATCATCACTAATTGAGTATCCAACTCATCAATTTCGTAGCCTAATTCATACGAGTTTTCGCTATTCTTGTAATCTATATGATTTGTTTTATAAAACCGATTGTTGTGCCCAATTTCATTATAGATAGTCACACTTGAACCCTCATGATTATTCCAACTAACCCCAGCATTTATACTGTCAAGATTAAGCACGGAATCAATAACTATTGAACACGCACCTTCTAGATACTTGCTGGACTTTAATGGCGACTTAGTTTTGACTATATCCAAAATGTAATCCTCGGTTACCCACACTCCAACCATTAAGGGAGATATTGACTGCACTATAGTGTCGATATTTTCTGTTGGTGACTCTGATACAATGGCAGTGTCAGATGAGCACTTTGCAAGAATGCTGCAAACGAAAATCGCTACAACTAATTTAACTAGGTCTTTTATTAAACTCATACCCAAAACTAATAATTCTCAATCCATACACAACCTATATATCTACTGAATCCATGCTGTTACCACACAAAACAGGAGCTTCTAAGGGCGTTAATTCGCATCGGATTGCAATGTGGTGATTGTGGTGATTGTGGTGATTGGGTGCGTTAGAGTAGGTGGTGGGAGGTGTACTATTGACACAAACATTAGACAACAGCAATGCAGAATTAGAAAATTACATAACTTAGGCTCTTATCTATGAGTATATATAGTTTCCATCTTACAAAGACCTCTACTTGGTTTACGGTCAAAGCCCTTGTAAAAGGAATACTACCTGAAAAAGTTAATGGACTTAAGCATGCGGAATGTATGGTTGGAATGACATTAGGGTCTCCTATCATTTCACTATCAAGGTTTAAAACCCGAAACCTTGCAGTTTTTGCTCAATGGGAAAACGAGGCAGTTCTTGAAAGTTTCCTTTCACGGGACAAAGTTGGAAAGGTGCTTAATGAAGGATATCACATTAGGTTAAACCTTATTAGAAAATGGGGAGGAATTAACGAATTCCCAGACTCACCTACCGTTCCTGTAGACCAACTTGACATGAAAGCTCCTGTTGTTGCAATAACATTAGCGAGATTAAAACTCCAGCATCTCACTCGGTTTATTAAATGGGGAAGACCAGTAGAAAAACAAGTGAGGGACCATAGTGCAACAACACTTGCTTTAGCTGCATTTAGGTTTCCTACAACATTTTCTACATTTTCAATTTGGCAATCTCAAAAGGCTATGGTACAAATGGTTTATGGTAAAGATGAAGGTGATAACCACGACAAGCATAAAAAAGCAATGGACGAGAGAGAACGTAAAGACTTCCACAAGCAATTTACCACTATGAGATTCAAGTGTATTTCTGAACATGGAAAATGGGAAGGCAATTCCAATTTTATACCGAAATAAACAACTGAATGAATATTGCCAAGCCATTTCAAAAAATTCAGGATTGGATTACTCAGCAATGGGTTATTCTCACAGGAAAAGAACTAAAGAATGAAAAATACAATTGGTTAATAGGACCTTTCGGTACACCCAGTACCTCCAATGATGAGTACATTAGAAAACTTGCAAGTGATGAAAATTTGCAAGTCATAAGTGATGCTCCAAATATGGGCTTACTTTCCTCCATAGATATTTTGAACTTAACTCCTGCGGAACAGGAACGACTAAATCCATATGTCAAAGAGTTCTACGAAAGAACTTCACATTTCGATTTACAACTTGAAATCAAATGGAATCCATTCTTTAAATTTTTTGGAGTGATTCTTAACCTTTTATTTAGCAAGAGACTGCAACAGCTTCATATCCCCGTTAAGGGAACCCGCAGTAAATTTGAGCTTACAAACAATATCCTTTACTTAACTGATTCCGTTACAAATAACGTAAAATACACTTTTTGGAAAAGGACAGTAAAAAGCACAAATAAAGACATGTATTCAGGAATTTACTCTGTCTGCACCTGTCCTAAAGGAGACAACTTAATAAAAGCTGTATTTCCTTTACCAAATGGGAATGCAACAGTTCTTCTTAAACCTACAGTTGGTAAAAATGGAGAATTGGTTTTAGATGCTACTGGAAAATCCTTTGGAGATGCAGGTTTTTACTTTCAATTAAAAGACAACAAGGGAAAACTTTGGGCGAAGCATATTACTTCATTCAAAGATACATTGACTGTTGAATACAAAAATGAGGAATTGTTAGCGTCACAAAGTTTAACTTTCTCAGGGCTGAAAGTCTTAGACTTTAAATACAGAATTACTCGTAAGTAAATTAAGTTTATTTTTCACCCAATCGATACAAAACTAAACGACTGTAGAAGAATTAACATGTTAATGTTACTTAATGTAAAACGTGAGAGACTTTAACTAAATTGAAACAATTTAACTTAACCGAAACTTAAATTTAACGTGGCAAAAATTGTAGTTAAAACGATAATAAACGCTCCTATCGACCGTGTCTTTGACCTAGCCAGAAGTATTGACCTTCATAAGTCATCTACTTCTGGAACCAACGAAGAAGCTATAGCTGGCAAGACCTCTGGACTTGTTGAATTAAACGATACGGTTACGTGGAGAGCTAAACATTTTGGGATATACCAAGAATTAACTGTGAAAATCATAAAGCTAGAAAAGCCCTTGATGTTTCACGATGTAATGCAAAAAGGCACTTTTAAGTCAATGGCTCACACTCATTCATTTAAACAAGAAAACGGCTATACTCTAATGACTGACAACTTTGTATTCACAAGTCCGTTAGGCTTTCTTGGAACAATTGCAGAAGTTATCTTCTTAAAGAGCTACATGAAAAAGTTTCTTATGAATAAGAACAAAGAACTTAAAAGGGTTGCTGAAAGTGATGATTGGAAAGCTGTTCTCAACATTGAGATATAACCAATCTACCCACCATCATTCATGGATTAACTGTTCTACTAAAGCTTGAGGGAAAATGGAGTTAAATAACCAATGGTTAGTTACTCTTCCATCTCTGTAATTTTCTTGTACCACTTAACCAGCAACTTAACCTTCTTATACCCTTTCTCAAACCAATCCTCAACTTCATCAGACAAATACCCATCTGAAACGAACTTGTTCTGGAAATCCTCAAAAGTCATCTTCTGGTGAATTGCCAACAAATTATACCGAACACCAATATTATCCATCCAATTAGACCCCAGCAGACCTTCATACAAGCTCCTAGCCTCACTTACTCTGCCTTCCCCCCACAATTCATCTGCACCAGTTAAAAGGAATCTGATAATCGGTCTATTTTCCATGAATCCCCAATCCAAAACTTCAGGAAAATCACCCATTTCATCAATTACAAGTGACTTAGAAATCACAAATCCAACCGCTTCAGTTCCTAAGAATTCGTTTTCGGCTCCTTCATAAAGGCTGTACAACTTGCACAAATCTTCGTATGGCGGAATGAATTTAGGAACAACATCAACCAAGTTCAAGAGGAAGTCTTCAGTCTTATCAAAACCTAAATCTTCTTCCATCAACTGGATATTAAACTCATACTTCGCCAGCATCTCACTGTATTGTTTATGCAAGATTTGACCAGCATATTTTATCTCATCGTAAACATACCCTTCATTCATAAAACAAAAGTAATACTTCTTTTATGCACAGCAAGGGCCTAATCCAGTTATCCATAGAGACAAGGATGACAGGAAATGATGGTGATGGTAAATTAGTGGAGTGGTTGAGAATGGAAGGTGGATTAGATTTATACTTAAGAGTTTAAAGTAAAATCAATTAGATTTGTAATTCTTAAATTGGGAAGCACAAAACCTAAATTTAGGGCAACACAGCAATCACAGAACTATGCAATATTGTTTACATAAATTTCAATAAAGTAAA